>CATPCO010000671.1 GCA_955652925.1 uncultured Xanthobacteraceae bacterium
CCGAACGGGATTTATTGCGGCGCGGTCAAAACGTTTCGAGGAGCTAAGCTAAGCCGCGAGGTGATTGCGCAACAGCAATCCGTAACCGGGAATGCTGTCCGTGCGCTTGAGCAGGCGCAACCCGGCCCAAAGGCTCACAGCATTGTTGGCAAGGACGGGCTTGCCGAGCTCGCGCTCGAGTCGCTCGACAATGCTCATCGCAGGCCAGTTGCCGCCGGGCATGAGAATGGCCTCGGCTTCGGGCCGGTCAGAGCGGCGGCCGAGCTCATAGGCTTCTTGCGCGCCCACGCGGCCAAGCTCAATCGAGGCCACGAATCCCAGCACCTCGCTGTGAACGACGGTAAAACCGCTCATCTCCATGAATTCGACCATGGGCTTGTCCATGGTCTTGCTCCAGGGTGCTCCGATGGCGACGCTCTTGACACCGAGCCGCGTGAGCGCGTCGACGAAGGCGGTCGCCGCTGTCGTTGCGGGCCTGCCGGAGGCATCCTCCATGCGCTTGATCAGTTCGCGGTCATAGCCCTTGCCCTTGGCGAGGGTGGGAGCGGTGGCTGCAAATACGATGGCACCAACGTCGGCGTCGGCGAGCTTGCGGCTCTCGGCTTCGAGCTCCAGAACACACCGCATTTGCTCCTGCGGAGTGATGTCGCGGTAGGCGACGCGTGCGGTATGGAGCGTGATTGCGCACGGTAGTGCCGCCGAGAGCTCCGGCTCCTGGGTCGTGTTGGAGGACGGCGTGAGCAGGCCGAGGCGATGGGCTCTTGCGGGATGGCTCACGCAGCCGTTTCCACTCTACTGCGTGCCTTCGAGACCCGCCGTCTTGATAATGGCGTGAAATTTTTCCGCCTCGGCCTTGATGTAGCGCGCGAATTCTTCCGGACTGGCACTGCTCACGGCTTTCGAGCCCTGGCGCGCAATTGTTGCTTTTACCTCGGGCATGGCAAGGATGCGCACCACGGCGCTGTGAAGGCGGCTGATGATTTGCGGTGGCACGCCGGCTGGCGCCAGCAACCCGCTCCAGCCCTCCACGACGACCTCGGGATATCCGGATTCCACAACCGTCGGTGCGCCGGGAAACTGATCGTCGCGCTCACGCCCGAAGGTGGCGAGCAGCCGCAGTTGCCCCGATTGGATCATATCCGCGACGCCGCTCATGGTCGTGAAGGCAAGCGGGATCTGTCCTGCCAGTACATCCGTGATCGCGGGTGTCTGGCCCTTGTAGGGAACATGCGTGAGCTTGATCCCCGCCGCGCTCTGTAAAAGCTCGCCCATCATGTGGGTAAGATTGCCGATGCCGAACGAGCCGTAATCGATCTCGCCGGGCCGCGCCTTGGCCTGCGTGACGAGATCGTTAATCGACTTGATCCCGGACGCGGGATTAACCACCCCGCCGAGCGTGTTGGCGGCTGTCTGCGAGACTGGGATGAAGTCGCGAAACGTGTCGTACGGAAGTTTTTTGTAGATGAAGCCATTGGTCGCGATTGCGCTCACCGGCGCGTAAATGAGCGTATAGCCGTCGGGAGACGCTCTGGCGCCGGCTTCCATTCCGACAATCGCATTGGCGCCCGGCCGATTCTCAACCACGCCCTGCTGCCCCCACAGCTCGCCCAGTTTCTGCGCGAGGATGCGCGCTTGCAGATCGACACCGGAACCGGCTGCCTGCGGCACGATGACGCGAATCGGCCGGCTGGGATAATCGCCGGACGTCTCGGCGCCGGCGCACGTGACGAGCGCGAACAGCGCGAGCAGCACTCGCGGCAGCCGTAGCCCGGATTGAGCGAAGCGAAATCCGGGATCAGATGCCATCGACATTCCTGCTCCTCCCTGAGATCTCGAAGCGGTTCTATAGCAAGATCCTTTCTGTGTTTGAAGATCGACCCGGATTTCGCCCGTCTTCGCTAAAGCTTCGACGGGCCAAATTGCGCAGGGGCCGCCGAAGCCTCGGCGAAGGCGGCTGCACTCAATCCGGGCTACAAGTTCTCGGCGGATTGTCTCATTGTTCCGCTTCAGGGATTATGACAGATCCATGAGCATGAAGCGCGAATACCGCTCTCGCATCGTTACGCAGGGTCTCGACCGTGCCGCGCACCGCGCCTTCCTGCGCGCTTGCGGCCGTGATGACGGCGATCTCGACAAGCCGCAGATCGGGATCGTTAGCACGCACGGCGAAAACACGCCGTGCTCGATGTCGCTTGCGCCGCAGGCCGACGCCGCGCGGCTGGGCGTAGCGGCGGGCGGCGCCCTGCCGGTGCCGTTTGCGACCATCTCCGTCTCGGACGGCGTTTCGATGAATCACAAGGGCATGCGGCTGAGCCTCATATCGCGCGAGATCATCGCCGATTCCATCGAGGCGGTGATGCGCGCTCACGCCTACGACGGGCTCATCGGCTTTGCCGGCTGCGACAAGACGTTGCCGGCAATCATGATGGCCATGGTGCGGCTCAATGCGCCGAGCGTGTTCGTCTATGGCGGGGCGATGTTGCCGGGGCGCTGGCGTGGGCGCGACGCCACCGTGCTCACGGCTTACGAGGGCGTCGGCGCCGTTCTCGCAGGTGCAATGACGCCGGCCGAGCTTTCCAGCCTGGAGCGCGCATGTGCACCCACGATCGGCTCCTGTCCCGGCCAGTTCACGGCGAACACAATGGCGATGGTCTCCGAGGCGCTCGGGCTTGCGCCGCCGGGCTCGGCGATGCTTCCCGCGGTCTATTCGCAGCGCCTTGCGCTTGCCCGCCATGCCGGCGAGCGCGTGACGCAAATCCTCGCGAACGGCGGCCCGTTGCCGCGCGATCTCGTCACCCGCAAATCACTGGAGAATGCGGCAGCGGTGGTGGCTGCCACCGGCGGATCGACCAACGCCGTCCTTCATCTGCCGGCGATTGCGCACGAGGCGGGCCTGCGCTTTGTCCTCGATGACATCGCGCAAGTGTTCGCGCGCACGCCGCTCATCGCCGACCTGCAGCCGGGTGGGCATTATCTTGCCCTTGACGTGTTTGGGGTCGGCGGGACCGACGCTGTGCTCAAGGCCCTGCTCGACGGCGGTTACCTGCATGGGGATGCGCTGACGCTGTCCGGCAAGACC
Organism: uncultured Xanthobacteraceae bacterium; assembly: GCA_955652925.1. Classification (GTDB taxonomy): domain Bacteria; phylum Pseudomonadota; class Alphaproteobacteria; order Rhizobiales; family Xanthobacteraceae; genus VAZQ01. Next base: position 3,080 of record CATPCO010000671.1, read on the forward strand.
ATGGCGGGGCATCTTGCCGGTCATTGCGGTCCTGACGGCAAGATCGTGCGATCCGCCTCGCAGCCCCTGAGTGATGCAAGCGGACTCGTCGTGCTGCGCGGCAATCTTGCCCCTGACGGCGCGCTCATCAAGGTTGCCGGTCTCAAGACATTCATATCAGAGGGCCCGGCACGCGTGTTCGAAAGCGAGGAGGCCTGCTCTGCAGCAGTGCGCAAGCGCGAATACCGTGCGGGCGACGTCTTGATCATCCGTAACGAAGGACCCAAGGGCGGCCCGGGCATGCGAGAGATGTTGGGCGTGACCGCGCTCATCTACGGCCAAGGCATGGGCGAGAAGGTCGCGCTTGTTACTGACGGGCGTTTCTCCGGTGCAACCCGCGGGATGATGATCGGCTACGTGGGGCCGGAGGCCGCTGTGGGCGGGCCGATTGCGCTCGCGCGCGACGCAGATCCCGTTCGTATTGACTGCAATGCGCGATCCATCGATCTCATGATCTCCGCGCAAGAGCTCGCTGCGCGGCGCAAGGCCTATGCTCTGCGCCCGTCAGAGCGTCTTTCAGGCGTGCTCGAGAAATACAGCAAGCTCGTCGGGCCTGCCTGCGAAGGCGCCGTAACCCATGCCGGTGCCGCCGATTGGCCGCGCGAATAGGGGTTGACGCTACGGGCCGCAAATGCGCCGATGAGGCGCTACGATCTGGAGGGACCGCCAATGCGTCGTCATATCATGGGCGCTGCCGCGCTCGCCACTCTCGGGTTCGTGCTCCCCGCAGCCGCGCAGACCACGCTCACCATGTCGAGCTGGGTCTCGCCCAACCACCTGCTGAGCAAGGATGTGCTCGGCGTCTGGGGGCAACAGGTGGAGAAGGCGACCGGCGGCCGGGTGAAGCTGCAGATGCTGCCCAAGCATCCGTCGGCGCCGCCCGGCACCTTCGATGCAGTCAGGGACGATCTCGTCGACGTCTCTTATGTCACCGCGAGCTACACGCCCGCGCGACACGTGCTTGCGCTGTTGGCGGAGCTGCCCGGCGGCGGTGCCACTTCGCTGATCAACTCAGTCGCCTATTCGCGCATCCACTGGAAATATCTGCAGCCGGCCGGCGAGTACAAGGGCGTCAAGCTGCTCGGGGTCTTCACGCACGGACCCGGACAGATGTTCAACACAAGGCGGCCGATCAACAAGGTCGAGGACCTTGCCGGCATGAAGATTCGAACCGGCGGCGGCATCGCTGAGGAGATGGCGCGCGCGCTCGGAGCTTCCGCGTTCGTCAAACCGGCGCCGGAGTCCTACGAGCTGCTCAGCTCGGGCGTAGCGGATGGGACATTCTTTCCCCTCGAATCGATCATCTCCTTCAAGCTCGGGTCCGTGATCAAATATGCGACGCTGTTCCCGGGCGGCTTTTACAGCTCCTCGTTCGGCTTCTTCATGAACGAGGACAAGTGGAACAAGCTTTCGAAGCAGGATCAGGACGCCATCGAATCAGTTTCGGGTGAGGCGCTGGCCCGCCTCGCGGGAAAGGCCTGGGACGCTACCGACGCCGCAGCGTTGGAGGAAATGAAGCGGGAACGCATCCAGATCAGCGAGGCTTCGCCCGAGCTGGTCAAAGGCGTGCAGGAGCGGGCCAAGGCGATCGAAGACAAGTGGGTCAAGGACGCCACCGCCAAAGGCGTGGATGGCGCGGCGGTGCTCGCCGCGTTCCGCGCGGAGGTCATGCGCGTCGCTGCGGGCAACTGACGAATGTCGCAGCAGGGCTCCGAGGCGGGCGTCTGGCTCGATCGCGCGCTGGGCCTTGCCGCGGCGCTCCTGCTGTTTTGTTTGATGGCGCTCACCACGGCCGACGTGATCGGCCGTTACATCCTCAATGCACCGGTACGCGGCGCCTTCGAGATCACGGAGCTGCTGCTGCTGGCGCTGATCTTTGCCGGGCTCCCGCTCGCCTCGCGCGCCGATGAGCACGTCACGCTCGACTTCATCGATATGATTCTCGGCGAGCAAGGACGCCTGTTTCTGCGGCGGCTGGTCGATTTCCTGTGCGGCATTATCGTCCTGGCGCTTGCCTGGCGCGTCTGGGTCAAGGCCGGAAAGATCGCGGGCTACGGCGACACCACTGAAGTGCTGCGCATTCCGGTCGGCCCATTCGTTTACTTCATGGCGGTGATGGTGGCGATCACCGGCATTGTGCATCTCGTCAATGTCATCTTTCCGCCGCCGCCCCGGGCGGGCGCCGTCTTCGACCCCGAGAAGGCGACCACGACATGACTGAGGCGCTGGTCGGTCTCGGCCTGATGATGGTGCTGGCGCTCCTTCGCATACCGATTGCGGTGGCAATGGGCCTCGTCGGATTCTTCGGGGTCGCGTATCTGCGCGATTGGAATTTCGCGCCGGCCATGGCGATGGTGGAGACCAAGATCTACGAGACCGGCCGCAACTACACGCTCTCGGTGGTGCCGCTCTTTATACTCATGGGGAATTTCGTCACCCGCGCGGGCATGTCGCAGCAGCTCTTTCGTGCAGCTTATACCTGCATCGGCCATCTGCGCGGCGGACTTGCCATGGCAACGGTCTGTGCCTGCGCCGGCTTCGGCGCGATCTGCGGCTCCTCGATCGCAACCGCCGCCACCATGGCCAAGGTCGCCTATCCCGCCATGAGCGAGCTTGGCTATTCGGACCGCCTGTCTGCTGGTGCAATTGCCGGTGGCGGCACGCTGGGTATTCTCATTCCGCCCTCGACCATCATGGTGATCTATGGCGTGCTGACCGAGACCAATATCGGCAAGCTCTTCGCCGCGGGCATCATGCCGGGCATTCTCGCGACCTTTCTGTTGTGTCTCGCCGTGCAGTGGATTGTGTGGACCGATCCGAAGTCCGGACCGCGCGGCGGGCGCTCGACCTGGCGCCAGCGGCTGATTGCGCTCAAGAACGTCTGGGCGGTGGCAATGCTCTTCATCGTCGTCATGGGCGGCATCTATGGCGGCGTGTTCACGGCAACGGAAGGGGCCGGCATCGGCGCCTTTGGCGCGCTCTGTTTTGCACTCGCGCGGCGCGTGCTGGGCTGGCACGTGCTGCTCGATGCTCTTATCGAATCCGCGCGTACGACGGCGATGTTGTTTGCCATTCTTACCGGCGCGCTGATGTTTGCCGAATTCGTCAACTACACGACCATGCCCAATGACCTCAAGGACCTCGTCACCGGGTTTAACCTGTCACCCATCATGGTGGCGGCAGCCATCTGCGTCATCTACGTCATCCTCGGCACCGCCATGGAGGAGCTCTCTATGATCTTGTTGACGGTCCCGGTGTTCTTTCCGCTCATCGTGCACCTCGGGCTCGATCCCATCTGGTTCGGCATTCTGATCGTTGTGGTGGTGGAGATCGGGCTGATCAGCCCCCCGGTGGGCATGAATCTGTTCGTCATCAATGCGCTATTGCCCCAGGTGCCGACCCGCACCCTGTTTCACGGCGTGCTTCCCTTCATGTTCGCCGACGTGATACGGCTCGGCATCCTCATCGCTTTTCCCATCATCTCGCTCTGGCTCCCGAGCCTGATGCGCTGAGCGTAATCGCCTGCCGCAGGATCTCCCGCGCTGGCTCGGATCCATCAAGCGGACGCAGGGTGCGCTGCTTGATCCTCCAGCCCTGCGGCGTACGCACGAGATGCCAGCGATTTGCCGTGATGCGATGGATACGGAAGCCCTTCGACGTGCCGTGATTGGGCACCTCGACCGCATTCCCTTCGGTCTGCGGGACCATGATCGCCAGATAGGAAGTGACGACAGCCGTGTCGCCGGAAATTGCGACGTGGGGGAGCCCGGTGAAATGCGCAAGCCCGCGCGCAATCGCCGCCTGATGGTCAGGGCTGAGCACCTGCTTCGCGATGGCCTGGCGTCCGCGCGCGCTCGTAAGCGCTTCCCCCCGGTCGAACACTCCGTCTTCCACCCAGCTCGCCGCGATATGGGCATCGCCCCCGGTGTCGGCGCTTGCTGGATGGCTCGCGATCACGTTGTAGATTTCGAGCCGGTCCTCGATGGCTCTGATCCTCTCTTCCAGACTCGAGTTGGCCGTCATCTTTGGCTCCATTGCAATGATGCGAAGTAGGGCGCGAATCGGCCATCTGTGAGCCCGTTACTCAACTATGCAAGGATAGTGTGAGATATCCAGGCTAAGCCGCGCGCGTCTTCTGCGCGCCCGCAAAGGCGGGAGCCACCTCGCGCATGAAGCGGTCCATTTCCTCCTTCACCTGGCTGTGCGGCTTGAGCCCCACATTGAAGTAGAGGATCACTTCATCAAAGCCGGCGGCCTCTACCTTTTTGAGGATTGTGGTAATGCGTTGCGAATCGCCGAGCAGAACTGAATTTTCGGTCAGGTCTTCCGGCTTTACGTTGCGCAGCCGCTCCACCATGTCGATGAAATAAAAATAGCTCGGAGGCGCGGTTTTGGGGTCGCCGGGGAATGCCGGTATCACGCATTCCTTGTAATAGCGGATCTGGCGGGCGCGCTGGGCGTCCTCCTGTGCCTTGTTGTCGGCGAAATGGGTGAAGTAGCTGCACATCAGCCGTTTCGGCGTCGTGCCGTGTTTCGCGCAAGTTTCGTGATAGAGGTAGGCGACCTGCTTGAGTCCGCCATAGCTCATGGCGGCGGCAAAGGGCGCGACGATCAGGCCGCAACCGAGGCGCGCGGCGAGCTCGATGGAGGGCCTGGAGAATGAGCCGACATACACCGGCAGCGGCTTCTGAATGGGCTTCGGCGTGATGCGCACATCCTCGAACTGATAGTGCTTGCCATGGTGCGAGATGCGGCCTTCCGCGCTCCACAGTTTCTGCACCAGTTCGAGACCTTCTTCGAAAATGCTCTGATTGTCCGCAAATGAGACCTTGAAGGGAGCGTATTCTCGGCTGTCATAGCCGCGGCCGGATGCGAAATCGACGCGGCCGCCGCTGAGGAGATCAAGCGTCGCCCATTGCTCCGCGACGCGGATGGGATGATGCAGCGGGGTGACGTTTACGGCGGGAGCGAGCCGGATATGCTTGGTGCGCGCGGCGATGTAGGCGAGCACCATCTCGGGCGAGGAGAGGACGCCGAGCGAGTTGAAGTGGTGCTCTCCGATCCAGGCGGAGTGCATGCCGAGCTCCTCGGCGTAAAGCGCCTCCGCGGTGATATCCGCCACGAACTGGTTGGCCGAGCGCTGGTTGCTCTCGTAGTGGTTGTCGCTGAGCGTGAAATAGCCAAAATCCATCGCGCGTCTCCCTCGCTGTACCCGGCCGCCCATGGCCATAAGGTAGGGCCTTGATTATTGCCGTTTCCGGGTTATAGTTGAAATTGCAACTGTTGTAAATACAATTTTCCGTACCGCGAGGATGCATCTTGCCCGCCCGTCTCGACCTGACCGAATACCTGCCTTACCTCATCAATCGCGTCGGGTCCTCGCTCGTGGCGCGGTTCTCCGAGCACGCCTTGGCCGGCACCCGCCTCGACATTGCGACCTGGCGCGTGCTGGCGGCGCTTTCGCATCGTGGACCGCTGCGCCAGATCGACATCGCCGAGATCACCAGCATGGAAGTCTCGACCATCTCGCGTCTGATCACGCGCCTCGTGCAAATGGGCCTGGTGAGCCGCAACCGCTCGCGTTTAAGCAACCGCGAGGTTGTGGTCGAGCTTACGCCGAAGGCGACGGCCCTGGTAGAGCGGCTGATCCCGATAGCGCACAAGCTGGAGGACGCGGCGACGCAGGGGCTGTCGAAGAAGGAGCGGGCCGATCTCAAGCGCGCGTTGCGCCGCATGCACGAAAATCTCAGCCGGCGAAAACCGCCGCCGTAGCCCGGATGAGCGAAGCGACATCCGGGGATATGGCAAGCGTCCCGCAAACCCCGGACGGGAAGCACATCGCGGTCGCGAAGCTTGTAGGGGCGGGTTTGAAACCCGCCCCTACTAGAACCACCAGCGTAGTGCCGCTTCGCGGCCTCGGTTTGGGGTACGGCTTGCTCATTTGCGATTGCCCAGCCTTTCAGGGGAGGTATTCCGCTGCCGCACTATCGCGCCCCACAAACGCGATTGATGTCAGCTTCACCGAAACGTTCAACTGCATACGCATGGCGCGGTTGCGGAACTCGCTTGGCTGCTGTGGCGTTGGTTTTGGCACAAAACCCATGGCTGTGCCGTGAAGCTATTTTTGTTTGTTGCAACTTTTTTATGTTCTGTGGCCACCGCGCAGGAGGGCTATTTCGGCCACGATCACGACACATGGCACCGCAGCTTTTATCAGAACCTGCAACGGCCCGATACTGACACTCCGTGCTGCAATCTCACGGACTGCCGTCCGACGTCAGGGCGGCAGGTCGACAACCACTACGAGGTAAAGGTGAACGGGGCGTGGATTTCCGTTCCGCCGCAGAAGATCATCAGAAGCGCGGCGCCCGATCTCGGATTTCATGTCTGCGCGCCGTTCAAATTTGATGGGCAGCCCGATCACCTCTACTGCGTCGTTATTCCGCCGGAGACATGAGCGGCGGCAGTAGCCCGCATGAGCGAAGCCGCCTTCGCCAAGGCTTCGGCGGCCGCACTCACATTAGCCCGTCGAAGCTTTAGCGCAGACGGGCGACATGCGGGGCACAGCCTCACCCGGATATCGCTGCGCTCATCCGGGCTACGGGCCTACCGGGCACAAGTAGCTCTATCCCTCGCACAGTCCAGCTACCGCAGCGGTACCAAGATCAGTTCTGCCAGCTGCTCCTTCGTGAGCGGCGCGGAGATATATTTGAACGCGACCGCGTCGGCCATCGACGCGTCGATGCCCTCAATGCGGTCGGGCACAACATTGTTCTTCGGGTAATACTCCGTAGCAACCACCCTGGCGAGCGCTTCCGAAACGTGCGCCCAATCTGCAAAGGCCTTGAGTGCAGCGGCATCGGAATACATCCAGTCGATCACCTGCCGGTACGCCTGCATATAACGAATGAAAACCGGTTTGCGCGCAGCCAGCGCGATTGCATTTGCGGTCATGAACCGCACCGTCTGGTTTCGCATTTCCGGCACGTCGCTCGCCCGCGCAATCACGCGGATCTTCCCCTCATTGACAAGATCGAGCGCGAACGGCGGAGACGTCCAGCCCACGTCAATCTGCCCGCTCATGACCTGGGTCAGGGTGGCGGCCGGGCTGCCGGTGGAGACCGGCGTGAAAGTGACGCCAAACACTTTCTGGAACGCGAGCACGGTGGCGTGCGTCGATGAGCCCGTCGTGGAATAGGCAACCGTCCTGCCCGCGAGGTCCTTTGTCTGTTTGATGGGCGAATCCGCGCGGACGTACCAGGTGAGATCGTTTGCCCCGGTGTGGGTCGCCCCGATCACCCGGATGGGAGCGCCTTTGGCGAAGGCTCCGAAGGTATTGAAGGCTCCGATTCCGGTGCCGATATCGGCGCTGCCGGAAATGA
>CATPCO010000672.1 GCA_955652925.1 uncultured Xanthobacteraceae bacterium
CAGATGCTTGCGGTGATCGGCGATTCTGCGAATGCAGCTTCCATCGAGTTGCACCGCGCGGCAGGCTTTCGCCTGGTCGGCACGTTTGAAAATGTGGGCTACAAATTCGGACAGTGGCTGGACACCGTCCTGATGCAACGCTCGCTCGGTCCTGGCGCGTCGACAGAGCCGCACACGACAACACGCTGATGGTTTGTAGTCTGATCGCGACGAATCAGCCGGCCACGATGCGCATAGACTTGTCGATGGCACGCAGAACCGGATCGAGCTCGTGCCCGCGGCATACCACCAGCCCCGTGGCCGAGACCACGCTGTATGCGCCCTGGCGGCGCGCGAGCTTCGGACTCTTCTCGATGCGATAGATCGGGACCTCCGAAGCACGACGAAAAACGGAAAACACGGCCCGGTCGCGCAGGAAGTCGATGGCGTAGTCGCGCCACTCCCCGGCAGCAACCTTGCGTCCGTACAGGCCGAAGATGCGATTGAGCTCACGCCGGTCGAAGGTCACGCGAGTGGACGGGGCGACAGGCCCGGAGGCCTCGCCCCGTAAAAACTCGCCCGGCTCGGTATCGCCCGCTGTCATGGGCGCCTCCTTTGGTGAACGGGTTCACCCGGATGATTGCGCCGGAGACAATGATGGGCAAGGGAAAAAAGAGGAGGACGGATGACAGAGGATGGAAAGATGAAGTGCGGTCTGTCCTGCGTCGTCTGTCGTCTGTTTAATGCAAGCCTGCGAATGCGGCGCCAAGAATAGCCTTGGGCTTTTCCATCGTGCCGGCCTGCAGGAGCACTGCCACCTCATCGATGCCATCGCCCGTGAGCGACTGCGACGGGATACTCCAGGATCCGGCATGACCGGCCCAGTCGCCGAGCTTCACCCAGCGCCGTACCACGTTGTGGTAGCTAATCGTGCGCCCTTTATTTTCGCCGCGCGCGATGATGACCGTGGCCGTCTTGGTTAATCCGCACAACCATGCTTCAGCGCTCGAAGGGACGCCATCGACCCCGGCAACCGCGAGGTTGATGCGGCCGTCCGCAAAAGCCAAGGTCAGCGGCGCAAGCGACATGGCACCGCTTTGACGGCTTTTGGCAATAGCCCTTTCAATGGCGGCTTTGTCGCTGCCGAGCGCATGGACACTGCCATTCACCACGGCTTGCGGCGTGTAGACCTGACCGTCGCCTCGTACATGCGCATAGGCCTTTTGACGTGCGGTATTTTTGGGGTTGGCGAGCGTGTCCTTCCAGCCGAGATAGTCCCAATAGTCGATCGGCACGCTTATGACGACGAGTGAAGGATCGCTCGCGAGCTCTGCAAGCAGCCTGTCCGCGGGAGGACAGGACGAGCAGCCCTGACTGGTGAATAATTCGACGACGCCTCTGGTCTGCGCTTGCACCGGCACGTGCAGGAAGGTGGATGAACAAATCAGGGCAAGCCCATAAGCGAAACGACGCACCAATCGAAATCTCCCCGAGGCCCAGACCAACGCGAAAACGCCCCAACGGACCTGAACCCAGCGGCGCGGCCGGGGCGAGCCGTTGGTACTGTCAGTTCCTACTGGGGCAGGCGATCACCCGCCACTCAAATCGCGGTGAAGGCAAGTTTCGGCGCCGTCACCTGGGAAGCAGCTGTCGCAGGACGTATTGGAGAATGCCGCCGTGCTTGAAATATTCAAGCTCGTCCAAGGTATCGATGCGGCAAATCAGCGGCACCCGTTTGAGCCCGCCGTCGGCCGCAATGATCTCGGCGATCATGCGCTGATGCGGTTTGATCTCGCCGTGCAGCCCGCGGATCGTCACCTGCTCGTTGCCCACGAGGCCGAGCGTCTGCCATGAGGTGCCTTCCTCGAAACACAAGGCAAGCACGCCCATGCCGATGAGATTGGAGCGATGGATGCGCTCAAACGACTGGCAAATGACCGCTCTCACGCCGAGCAGGTTTGGACCTTTCGCCGCCCAGTCGCGCGAAGAGCCGCTGCCGTACTCCTTCCCGGCGAATACGACGAGCGGCACGTTCTCGCTCTTGTAGCGCATGGCCGCGTCGTAGATCGACATGCGCTGGCGCGAAGGATAGTGCACGGTGACGCCTCCTTCCACCCCCGGCACCATCTGATTCTTGAGCCTGATGTTGGCAAAGGTGCCACGCATCATGATTTCATGGTTGCCGCGCCGCGTGCCGTATTGGTTGAAGTCTGCCGGTTTGACCTTGTGCTCGATCAGGTATTTGCCGGCCGGAGAATCGACTTTGATGGAGCCCGCCGGAGAGATGTGATCGGTCGTAATCGAATCGAGCAACAAGCAGAGCACGCGCCCATCCACGATGTCGGTCAGCGGCTCCGGATGCCGGCTCATCCCGGTGAAATAGGGTGGATTCTGCACATAGGTTGATTTTTTGTCCCAGGCGTAGGTCAAGGCCGCTTTCACGGTAATGCCACGCCAGTGCGTGTCGCCTTTGAACACGTCCGCGTATTTCCTTACGAACATCTGCTTCGTAATCGTTTTACGCACGACATTGTTGATCTCGCGGCTTGTCGGCCAGATATCCTTGAGAAAGACCTTCTTGCCGCTCTTGTCGATCCCCAACGGCTGCTTCAACAAATCAGCATACATGGAGCCCGCGAGCGCGTAGGCGACGACGAGGGGTGGCGAGGCGAGATAGTTCGCTCTCACATCGGCGTTGACGCGCCCTTCGAAATTGCGGTTGCCGGAGAGCACGGCAGCGGCCACAAGGTCTTTCTCGTTGATGACCTTGGAAATCTCCGGTGCCAGCGGACCGGAATTGCCGATGCAGGTGGTGCAGCCGAAACCGACGAGATTGTAGCCGAGCTTGTCCAGGTCCTTCTGCAATCCCGATTTACCGAGATATTCGGCGACGACTTGCGACCCAGGCGCGAGCGAGGTCTTCACCCAGGGCTTCACCGTCAAGCCCTTGGCGACCGCCTTGCGGGCGAGCAGCCCCGCGCCCACCATGACGTTCGGGTTGGACGTATTGGTACATGACGTGATCGCGGCGATGACCACATCGCCATGGCCGAGATCGTGCTTGCGGCCCTCGACCGAAACACGTTTTGAGGGGCCGGCCTTGGAGAATTCCTTGTCCAGGGAAGTGGTGAGCGAGGGATGGAGATCAAAAATATCCGCACCGCCGTCGTCCCCCTTGTTGAATTCTTTGTCCATCGCGGTCGCGAACTCGGTTCTCACATCCTTGAGAGCGACGCGGTCCTGTGGACGCTTGGGCCCGGCAAGCGAGGGCTCGACTTGTGCCAGTTCGAGCTTGAGCACGTCGGTAAAGAGCGGGTCCGGTGTCGATTTGGTGCGGAAGATGCCTTGCGCCTTGGCATAGGCGGCAACGAGTGCAACCAGCGCAGCTGGCCGCCCGGTATCCGAGAGATACCGGAGCGTGTCGTCGTCGATCGGGAAGAAGCCGCAAGTCGCGCCGTATTCAGGCGACATGTTGCCGATGGTGGCGCGATCGGCGATCGTAAGGTTCGATAGCCCGGGACCGAAAAACTCCACGAATTTTCCGACCACGCCGCGATTGCGCAGCATCTGAGTCACGGTGAGAACAAGATCGGTCGCAGTCACGCCTTCTTTGAGCTTGCCCGCGAGCTTCACCCCGATCACTTCGGGCAGCAACATGGAGTAGGGTTGGCCGAGCATGGCGGCTTCCGCCTCGATGCCTCCGACACCCCAACCGAGAACGGCAAGGCCATTGACCATGGTGGTGTGGGAATCGGTGCCGACCAGCGTGTCCGGATACGCAACGTCCGTTACGACGTTCTTGCCGTCGAGTTTCACTTTGTCGCGTTTGGACCAGACAGTTTGCGAAAGGTATTCAAGATTGACCTGATGACAGATGCCGGTCCCGGGCGGCACGACGCGGAAATTGTCGAACGATTTCTGCGACCACTTGAGGAATTCATAGCGCTCCCGATTTTGCCTGTATTCCTCGTCAACATTCTTTTTCAGAGCGGAATTGTTGCCGAAGAAGGTCACCGATACCGAGTGATCACAAACGAGATCGACTGGAACAAGCGGATTGATCTTTTTCGGATCGCCCCCGAGCATCTTCATGGCATCGCGCATGGCGGCAAGGTCGACCACCGCGGGCACGCCGGTAAAATCCTGCATCAGAACGCGCGCCGGCCGGAAGGCGATCTCGCGTTCTGAGGTCTTGGTCTTGAGCCATTGGGAAACCGCCTGAAGGTCTTCCTTGGCGACCGACCGTCCGTCCTCGTTGCGCAGCAAATTTTCAAGCAGCACTTTGAGGGAAAACGGCAAGCGCGAGATGCCCTTGAGTCCGTTCTTTTCCGCCGCGGCGAGGCTGTAATAGGCGTACGTCTTGCTGCCGATCTTGAGCGTTCTGCAGCACCGGAAACTGTCGAGTGAAGTCATTTTGGTCTGGTTCCAATTATCCATGGAAGCGAGGCTGCGGTATCAAGGTACCCACTAGCGCCTTCCCCCTGTCGCCAGCTCCAAAGGGCTTTTGATGATGTGGACGGAGCGATGGCTTATAGAAACTTTTTTTGGTGTCTTCCACAAAATCGGTGGTTGTTGGCCGTGAATTTCCACGCCTCGAAGGGATCGGCCGAGCCAACGCCGCACCGGCTCTGGCGGGCGGTTTCCGGGCAGAGTGAGCGTGGATGATTCGGCTTGCGGCAGATGAGCTTGCGTGTGTGCGAGGGGGGCGGGAAGTCTTCCAAGGGCTGGGCTTTGCCGTGATGAGCGGCGAAACGCTCGCGATCACAGGACCAAACGGGGCAGGGAAATCATCGCTCCTGCGGCTGATCGCAGGGCTCATCCGTCCAAGCGGGGGGCAAATCATGCTGGAGGGCGGTGACGCCGACCTCTCCATCGGCGAACAATCCCACTATCTCGGCCATCTCGATGCGCTCAAGTCCTCGCTGACCGTTGCGGAAAACCTCGCCTTCTGGAGCGACTTTCTCGGTGGCAGGAAGGAGATCGGCGCCGTATTGCGGCAGGTGGGCCTCGAAGAGCTTGCGCATTTGCCTGTCGGCTACCTCTCAGCCGGGCAGCGGCGCAGATTGGGGCTTGCGCGCCTGCTCGCGACGGAGCGCCCTATCTGGCTCCTCGATGAGCCGTCCGCCTCGCTCGATACGGCAGGCCAGGAACTGCTCGCTCGGATTATGGAATCTCACGCCGCGCATGGAGGAATCATTGCCGTGGCGACCCATGGGCAAGTCGGCCCAGGCGCGGTCACAGAACTCAGGCTCGGGGGCCGGCACCCTGTCGTTGCGGCCGATCGCGGGGAACCGCGGTGAGGCCGCTCCTGGCGCTGCTCTTTCGCGACATGCGCGTTGCGGTGCGCGTCGGGGGCGGGGCATTGATCGGCGTGGTGTTTTTTCTGATGGTTGTCACGCTTGTCCCCTTTGCGATCGGTCCGGATCTGGTGCTGCTGGGACGCATCGGTCCGGCCATCCTCTGGCTTGGCGCGCTCTTGGCGACCCTGCTCGGCCTGGATCGGCTCCTCGCGACAGACTTCGAGGATGGTTCGCTCGATCTCATTCTGATGGCGCCCATATCGCTGGAACTCGCCGTTGCAACCAAGGCTCTCGCACACTGGCTCACGACCGGCCTGCCGGTCGTGATTGCCGCACCCTTGCTCGGCATTCTTCTCAACCTTGGTCCCGAAACGACCGGGGCGGTTGCCCTTACCCTGTTCGCCGGCACGCCCGCGCTCACGTTCATCGGAGTGATCGGCGCTTCGCTCACAGTCGCATTGCGGCGCGGCGGGCTGCTGGTTCCGGTTCTCGTACTACCCTTGAACATTCCTGTGCTTATTTTCGGTGTCAGCGCGACCAAGGCGGCGGCCGCCGGGACCATCCCCTTCGGTGCCCCGTTTGCCGTGCTCTGCGCGCTCACATTGATGAGCGTTGTTATTGGGCCGGTCGCGGCAGCAATCGCTCTGCGCCAAGGGCTCGACTGAGGGAGTCTCGTTCCTATTGCGGACAGCGTGCGACGGAACTAAAGGGCACCGCATGCACACGAGCGCGGCATGACTTTGATCAATTTAGCAAACCCGTCGCGCTTCCTCGCGCTGAGCGCGCGCGTAATGCCCTGGCTCACCGCCGCGACGGTCTGCGCCTTCATTATGGGAGGCGTTCAAGCCTATCTCTCGCCGGACGATTACCAGCAGGGTGCAACCGTCAAGATCATGTTCATCCACGTCCCCGCTGCGTGGCTTGGTCTCTTTGCCTGGGTGCTGATGAGCTTGGCCGCGCTTGGCACTCTGGTCTGGCGCCATCCGCTCGCGGATGTCGCAGCGAGGGCCGCAGCCCCGATCGGCGCCGCTTTCACCCTGATGTGCCTTCTCACCGGTTCGCTGTGGGGCCGCCCGATGTGGGGCACCTACTGGGTCTGGGATGCGCGTCTCACCTCTGTGCTGGTGCTTTTTCTGTTGTATCTCGGGGTGATCGCGCTCTGGCGCACGATCGAGGACCCAACGCGCGGAGCCCGCGCCGCGGCGGTGTTCACGCTGGTGGGTGCTATCAACATCCCGATTATCAAATTCTCCGTCGACTGGTGGAATACGCTGCATCAGCCGGCTTCGGTGCTGCGGCTGGGAGGGCCAACCATTCATGTGAGCATTCTTGCGCCGCTGCTGACGATGGTTGTGGCATTCACGTTGTTGTTTCTTACGTTGCATATCGCTGCCATGCGCAATGAGATTTTGCGCCGGCGGCTGCGCACCATGCTCATCATGCAGGCGGACGCAGCAGGAGCATGACGATGGCTTTCGGCCCCTATGCGATTTTCATCGTCGGTGCCTACGGGGCTGCCGCGGCGATAGTCGCAGGGCTGATTGCATGGATCGTGCTCGATCGCCGTCATTTGATCCGCTTGATCAATGAGCTCGAGGCGAAGGGTATTACGCGGCGTTCCGAGCGGGCTTACGAGAAAAATCCGTGACGGCGCCCGAGCAAAGCACCACGCAAGAGCAAGGGGTCGTCACGCGAACACGGCTGATTGTACTGCTCCCGCTTTTAGCCTTCATGGGGCTGGCTGCGATCTTCATCCTGCGTCTCGGAGCGGGCGACCCCTCGCGCATTCCCTCAGCGTTGATCGGCCGTCCCGCCCCACAGGTCAGCCTGCCGGGGTTGCCGGGGCTCGAACGCGACGGCGCTGGCGTGCCTGGCCTCGACGCCGCGATGCTCAAGGGCGAGGTCACGCTCGTCAATGTGTGGGCATCCTGGTGCGTACCGTGCCGGGATGAGGCCCCGCTCCTCATGCAGCTCGCCGCCGACAAGCGTATTCGTGTCGTTGGCATCACCTACAAGGACCAGGCCGAGAACGCGCGACGATTTCTCGGCCGCTACGGCAATCCGTTCGCCGCGAACGGCGTCGATGGGAATGGCCGCGCGGCGATCGAATGGGGCGTGTATGGCGTGCCTGAGACGTTCGTCATCGATCGCGAGGGGCGCATTGCCTACAAGCTGGTCGGACCGATTACCCCCGACAATCTGGAGAGCGCGCTAAAGCCCGCAATCGAGAAAGCGCTGTCCTCGTCGGCATCTCCCTCCTGAAGCACGGCTGCGGGTTTACCGCGAGGTCTCCTGCTCGTTCGGCTGTGGCACCGCGTATTTCGACATCAAGGGGAACTGCAAGGCAGCGAACAAAAAGGTCAACGGCAAAACCCCGAACACTTTGAAGCTCACCCAGACATCGGTGGTCTGGGTACGCCAGACGATCTCGTTGAGAATAGCAAGTGCAACGAAGAACACGGCCCAACGCAGCGTCAGCTTGCGCCAGCCCTCTTCGGTCAGATGAAACACCGAATCAAACACCAGGCCGAGAAGCGGCTTGCCAAAGGCAAGCCCGCCCAGCAAGACGCCCGCGAACAGGAGATAGATGATCGTGGGCTTGAGCTTGATGAACAGCTCGTCGTGCAGCACCAGGGTCAGCGAGCCGAATACCAGGACGATGAGGGCGGTAATGAGCGGCATGATCGGCAGCTGCCGGGTGAGCGCGTAGGACACCGTGAGCGCAATCACGACGGCGGCCATGAACACGGCGGTGGCGACGAATATGCCGGCGCGTTCGCCGGATACGATCCCCTCGGGCAGTATCGGACGCAGCAGCGGGAGAAAGATTGCCGGCCGTGCATTGGCGATGAAAAACAGCAGCAACGGCCCGATGTCGAGCACGAGCTTGAGGGTCGGGTTGAGCTGGGGTTTTTGCGTATTCATCACGTTACCGTCACGTTGAGGCGACACCCGCGACGGCGTTCGCAAATTCTCTCGCTGAGAACGGCGCGAGATCTTCAATGCCCTCGCCCACTCCGACAAAATGCACCGGCAAGCCGAATTTGTCCGCGATGGCGACGAGAATGCCGCCACGCGCCGTGCCGTCGAGCTTGGTCATCACGAGGCCTGTGACCCCTGCCACATCCCGGAATACTTCCACTTGCGAGAGCGCGTTCTGCCCGACCGTCTCGTCGAGCACGAGCAAGACGGCATGGGGGGCGGAAGCATCCACTTTTTTCATCACGCGCACAATCTTTTCGAGCTCGGCCATCAACACCGCCTTGTTCTGAAGGCGTCCGGCGGTGTCAACCAGTACCACGTCGGTTTTCGCGGCACGTGCCTGCACGAGCGCATCAAAAGCCAGACCGGCGGGGTCCGCGCCGGGCTCCCTTGCCAGGATGGAAGCGCCGCTGCGCGAAGCCCACAGCTTCAATTGATCGATCGCGGCAGCCCGGAAGGTATCAGCGGCCACCATCATGACGGAATGCCCCTCTTCCCGCATTCTGGCGGCAAGCTTGCCGATGGTGGTGGTCTTGCCGGAGCCATTGACGCCGACCACCAGCGCAACAAACGGTTTGGCGGTATCGACTGCAATCGGCTTTGCCACCGGGCCGAGCACCTTCTCTATCTCGCAAGCGAGAACTGACTTGACCTCGTCCGGCGTGATGGACTTGTCATAGCGGCCTTCTCCGACCGCCTCGGCGACCCTCGCCGCGCTGTCCATTCCCAAATCGGCCCGGATCAACAGGTCCTCGATTTCCTCGATCATGGCCGAATCGAGCTTGCGCTTGGCAACGAGGTCGCCGATCGCGCCGCCCAGCGACGCCGATGTACGCTTGAGCCCGCCGCTGAGCCGCTGCCACCATGTCGGCTTCCCTTCGGCGGTATCGCTCATGTAAGCCCCGTGATAACCGGTTCCATTGTGACTGAAGAAGAGATAGTGGCACGCCTGCTCTATCGCGACGGTCTGATGCTGGTCATCGACAAGCCCGCAGGCATTGCCGTTCATAAGGGCCCGAAAGCATCGCAAGAGGGCAAGAGCCTCGAAGATTATTTCCCGGCACTGCGTTTTGGGCTTCCGCGCGCGCCGGCGCTCGCGCACCGCCTCGATCGCGACACTTCGGGCTGTCTCGTGCTGGGCCGCCATCGCAAGGCGCTGGCGGAACTTGGCCGGCTGTTCAAAACCGGGCGGGTCGGAAAGACCTACTGGGCCATCGTCGAGGGCGGCCCATCGCAGGACGAGGGGCGCATCGACGTGCCGCTGGGGCGCAAAGACGCCACGCGCGGCTGGTGGATGAAGCACGATCCTGCCGGTCAGCTTGCCGCCACAACCTGGCGCGTGCTGGGGCGCGCTCTGGAAGACCTCACTTCGGAGAATATCACTTGGCTTGCGCTCGAACCGCACACCGGCCGCACCCATCAGCTGCGCGTCCATTGCGCCGTGATGGGATGGCCCATCGTCGGAGACAGCATCTATGGAAGCGCGCCGCGTACCGGAGGCCCTGGCCTGCACCTGCATGCGCGCGAGGTCGTCGTGCCGCTCTATAAAAATCGCCCGCCCGTCGCCGTCAGCGCCCCGGTGCCGCTGCAGATGCAGGAGCGGCTGCGCGCCTGCGGATGGCAGGGCGAGGTATATCAGCTCCTCGATTGACTTAAGCCGCGTATCAGTAAAGCGTTGCCTTGAGGCGCTCCGGCGCCGCCTTGTCATGTTCCGCCGCGGCGATCTTGCCCTGAGTGAGAGCGGCGAGAATGGTGCCGGTGCTCGGCAGGTTCTTGCGGTCTACGTGGCGAGAGGGGTCCCACAGCTTGGAGCGCACGATCGCCTTGGCACACTGATAGAAGATGCGATCCACGGAAACGACGATGACGGAACGCGGCGCCTTGCCGTCCACGACAAAGTCCTGGAGCAGAGCCGGGTCGGTCGATATTTTTGCACGTCCGTTGACCCGGATCGTCTCGCCGCATCCCGGAATCAGAAAGAGCAGCGCAACGCGCGGATCGTTGAGGATGTTGCGCAAGGTATCGATCCGATTGTTGCCGCGCCGGTCAGGGATGAGCAGGGTTTTCTCGTCCGCGACCCGCACGAACCCCGGCGCATCACCGCGGGGAGAGCAATCGAGAGCGTCGGGGCCAGCGGAAGCGAGCGCGAAAAAGGGCGCGGCTTCGATGAATTCGCGATAGTGCGCCGAGATGCGGGCCGTTTCCTTGGCGAGGGATGGGCCGTAGGGCGTACCGTACAGCCG
>CATPCO010000673.1 GCA_955652925.1 uncultured Xanthobacteraceae bacterium
CCGGCAGTCGTATTGCGGGCCGCCGCCATGTCGAGCAGGCAGACCGCTACCGTCGCGCTGTGAATCTTGCTCTCGCCCCGCGCCGCAAGGTTTGCGAGCAGGGCCGACATGGTGATCCCACCCGAGCACGAGCCCCAGATGTTCACGTCCGGGCTGCCGGTGATATCGCGCATGACATCTACGGCCCGCTCCATCGCGCCGGCATAGGTGTCGAGCCCGAAATGGGCCTCGTTCGGGCTCGGGTTCTTCCAGCTGATGGCGAAGGTCTGCAGGCCGCCCTCGAGCGCAAATCGGACGGTGCTCTTTTCGGGGGTGAGATCGAACACGTAGAATTTGTTAATCTGCGGCGGAGCAATCAGCAACGGCCTCGCGTGCACCTGATCTGCGATGCTGCGGTATTGGATCAGCTCCATCACCTCGTCGCGATAGACCACCGCGCCCGGCGTCGTCGCCAGATTCTTGCCGACCGCGAATTTCTGCTTGTCGACCTGCGACGGCAGGCCGCCGTTGCGCGCGCAATCACGCAGCAGATTTTCGAGGCCGTGCACGAGGCTTGCTCCGCCGGTCTCGATTGCTTTTTTCAGCGCTGCGGGATTGCCTGCAAGCGCGTTCGTCGGCGACATCGCATCGACCAGGAGGGAAGCGACGAAGCGCGCGCGCTCGGCGTCGCGCTTACCCATGTTGGCGGCGTCCACGCAGCGATTGAGCGCGCCGCCCCAGGCAAAATAGCATTGCGCGAGCGCCAGCCACATTGTGCTCTCTTTCCAGGCCGGGTCGGCAAAGCGCTTGTCTCTGGTATCCGGCGCAAGCTTGGATTCGCCGGTTGCGATCCGCCCAAGCTCCCCCAGCAGGCCCAGCGATTGTTGCACCACCAGAGCAGGATTGCGCATGATTTGCCCGAGCAGCACGCGCGCGGAATCGAGAATATCGTGTCCGCTCACGCCTACGAGCGGATTGGCTGCAAGCGTGTGCTGCGCCGCCGTTTCGTCCGCAATCTCATTCATGTCGACGCCTCACCCTTGCCGATGAGCATGCACAGGAGGTCCGCGACAACCGCGGGCTTCGCCTCGCCTTCGATTTCCACCGTACTCTGCAGCTTGAGAAGAAGCCGTCCGCCATTCTGCGGCTCGGCGGAGGCAAGCTTCGCGCGCATGCGCACGCGCGCTCCGGCCTTGACCGGTGCAATGAAGCGGACCTTGTCGAGCCCGTAGTTGAGTGCGCTCGCAGCGTCGGGCGGGACGACGCCGAGCTCCATCACCATGGCGGCAACCAGCGACAGAATGAGATAGCCGTGCGCGATGGGGCCGCCGAACGGGCTCTCGCGTTTCGCACGCTCTACGTCAACGTGGATCCATTGCCGATCCCCGGTGCAGGCTGCAAATGCATCGATGCGCTCCTGATCCACGGTGATCCAGTCCGAGACGCCAAGCTCGCGGCCGACGCATTGGGCCGCAGTGGCCATGGTGTAAGCGGGGGCGGTCATGGCAGTGCGCGCAGATCTTTGCGCAGGATCTTGCCCACATTCGACTTCGGCAGCGCATCGAGAAAGCGCACCTCCTTCGGCACCTTGTAGGCCGCAAGCTCGCGCCGGCAATGGGCAATCACGTCGTCTTCGCTAAGGCAGGCGCTTGCGGCCTTGGCCACGAATAGCCTCACCGCCTCGCCGGTCTTCGCGTCAGGTCTGCCGACGCAAGCACATTCCGCCACCCCGGCGCAGGCCGCGGCCACGGCCTCGACTTCGTTGGGATAGACGTTGAACCCGGAGACAAGGATCATGTCCTTCTTGCGATCGACGATCTTGAGGAATCCTCGTTGGTCGAACACCCCGATATCGCCGGTGCGGAAATAGCCATCCGCCGTGAACGCCGTCGCATTGGCCTCAGGCTTGCTCCAATAACCCTTCATCACCTGCGGCCCCTTGGCACAGATTTCACCTGCCTCGCCGAGCCCTACTGGCTTGTCATCGACATCGAGCAGCTTGATGTCGGTCGAGGGCAGCGGCAGACCCACGGTCGCTGAGAATTCGGGGTTCGTCATGGGATTGAGGGTGAGGATCGGCGAGGTCTCGGAGAGGCCGTACCCTTCCAGGATGTGTTTTCCGGTAAGCGCCTTCCACTTCTGCGAGGTGGTCGGCAACACGGTTGCGCCACCGCCAATCGCCACGCGCAGGCTGCTGAAATCGACCTCCTTGATGCGGGGATGTATGGTCATCCCGCCATAGAGCGTGTTCACGCCGGTGAAGGCGGTGAACCGCGATTTTTTGAGGATATCGCAGAAGCCGTCGAAATCGCGCGGGTTGGGCACGAGCCAGTTCTCGGCGCCGATCGAGAAGAAGCTGATGAAATTCACCATCAGCGCGAAGATGTGATAGAGCGGCAGCGCCGTGACAATGACTTCCTCTCCCGGGCGCAATGCATCCGGGACGAAAGCCTTGAACTGCTCGGTGTTGGCGACGAGGTTGCCGTGGGCGAGCGCGGCCCCTTTCGAAACCCCCGTTGTGCCGCCGGTGTATTGCAGAAAAATGAGGTCGTCCGGGCATAAGGTGACCGGTGTCAACGTGAGATCGGCGCCTTGCGTGAGCGCGTGCGAGAACGCGATGGAGTTCGTGAGGCGCCCGTCTACCGCGGGGCTTGCAATCGCGATGCCTGTTGCATCGGAGAGGCCGGCGCTGATCACATGTCTGATGCGGGTCTTGCCGATGATCTCGGCAAGCGTTGCCGATACGCCGCAAAAGATCACGATGACTTCGGCCCCGGCGTCATTGAGCTGGTGCTCGAGCTCGCGTGCCGTATAGAGCGGGTTGACGTTCACCTGGACGGCGCCTGCGCGCAGGATCCCGATCATGGCGATCGCGAAGGCCGGAATGTTCGGAAGCATTACGGCAACGCGGTCGCCTTTCTTGACGCCGAGCCGCTGCTGCAGGAACCCCGCAAAGTGACGCGAGAGTCGGTCGGTGTCCGCATAGGTCAGCGTCTGCCCGAAGCAGCGAAAAGCCGGCTTGTCCGCGAACCGCGTCATGGCGCGCTCGATCATCTCCAGCACGGATGAATAGGCGTGTGGATTGATTTCGGAGGGGATTCGATCTCCGTAGGAACCCAGCCAATGTTTGCTCGACATGCTTTCCTCCCTCGCTTCGAGGCCTGACGCCTTCCTCCCTGGCCCCCGCGCATGATCTTGCTGGACGTTCCCGGCCCGGTTGCCGATTTCGTTGAGCAAGTTTGCTGGCGAGGGCTGCGGCTTCATGGCATGTTACTGCGCAAGGTTCTGATAATAAGGACCATAGCCTCTGCGCTGCTGCACGTCAGTGACCGGGGCGGCCAATCTAGTGGCCCAAGAATGCCAACCCGGCGACCGGGGGAGGGATGAGCAGGCGAACGACAGCTGCCGTTTGGGTGAAGGGAATCGCGGAAATGCTTGCCGCGGAGGGGTTGGACGCGCGCGCGTTGCTCATTGCCGCCGGCATCGACCCCGCGGCCCTCGATGCACCGGCAGCCCGGCTCGCGACCGAACAAATCAGCCGTTTATGGGAGCTTGCCGTCGAGCGATCCGGCAATCCGGCGATTGCGCTCGCGCAGCACCAGGTCACTCGCCCCGCGGCCTTCGACGTGGTCGGCTACACCATGATGTCGTGCGCCGATCTGCGCGCCGCCTTCGAGCGCCTGATCCGGTATCTGCTGATCCTGAGCGACGCGCTCACCATGACCATGGAGGAAGAGCCCGGCGGATATCGCGTCACTTTCGTTCTGTTCGGGGGCGAGCGGCCGGTTCCGCGCCAGCGCATGGAGTTTATTTTCGTCACCGTGATCGGCTTTTGCCGCTGGATCTGCGGGCGCGAAGTACATCCCCTGGCGATCGAGTTGCCGTACCCGGCACCTGCGGATCTCGCGCCTTACCGCACGGCCTTGCGCTGCCCGGTGGCATTCGATGCGCCGCGCAATAGCCTCCTTTTTGCGCGCGTCGATATGTCGGCGCCGCTGCCGACATCGAACCCGCTGCTCGCGGAAATGCATGAGCGCTTCGCCGGCGACTACCTGCGCCATCTCGACAGCGCCCAGACCAGCTACCGGGCGCGGGAAGTGATCATCCGGCGACTGCCTGACGGGGAGCCGAGGCGCGATGAGGTCGCGGGCGAGCTGTGCATGAGCGAACGCACGCTGCAGCGGCGCCTGGAACAAGAAGCGACATCCTTTGTCCAGCTCCTGGACGATACGCGGCGCGAGCTCGCCAACCAGTATCTCGGTCGGCTTCATCTTTCGCTTGCGCAGGCCGCCTATCTTCTCGGATTTGCCGACCAGCGCAGCTTCTTTCGCGCCTGCCGGCGCTGGTTCCAGCTCTCACCCGGGCAGTACCGCAGCCAGTTGCAGTTACACGCCGTGAAGCATCCCAGTGCGTCTTAAAGCGTCTGCAGGAGCGCCAGCATCCGATTGCGTTCGTCCGCATCGGGCAGGCGCCCGCGCATGGCGGCAAGATTGTCGGCCATGTGGGCGGGGTTTGAGGTGCCGGGAATGACCGCTGTGACCCGCTCGTCCGCGAGCAGATATTTGAGGAAGAACTGCGGCCAACTGCCGGCGAGCTCTTTCGCCCAATCCGGCAGCGGCCTGCCGCGTACCGCCCGCAGCAACCGGCCGCGTCCAAGCGGGGTCGCGGTCAGCACCGCTGCTTTGATTTCGGCCGCGAGCGGAAGGATGCGCTTTTGCGCCTCGCGGTCGTCAATGGAATAGTCGATCTGAACGAAATCAGGCTGCTCGCGCGCCATCACCGCTTCGACCGCGGCGAAATCACCGTGGAACGTCGAGGTGATCCCGATATAGCGGCAGATGCCCTCATCCTTCCAGGCCTTGAACTGCGCCAAGGATTGCCTGGGATTGCGCACGTTGTGGAGCTGAAGGAGATCGATCTTCCCGGTCTTGAGCCGTGCGAGCGAACGCTTGAGCTCCGCGGCATCCGGTGCCTCAAGCTTGGTGGCGATGAAGATCTTGGCGCGCAAGGCTTCGCTCGCCATCGCCGCTCCGAGCACGCTCTCCGCGTCGCCATAGGTCGATGCCGTATCCACAAGCCGGCCGCCGCATTCAATAAGCATGCGTAGAACCGCGGTTGCGGCAGCGCGCGTTTGCTCGTTGTCGCGGTCGAACACGGCGGCGGTGCCAAGGCCGACCGCAGGGA
>CATPCO010000674.1 GCA_955652925.1 uncultured Xanthobacteraceae bacterium
CAACTGCGTCGAGGGGACAGCAAGAAATGTCGTTCTATACGTGTCTCATTGGCATGTTCCCTCATGCGGATCACGCATAATGTTTCCTCCTGGGATTAGGGTATTTTTAGCCTCGTCTCGTGGCGCACAATGGCACATACCCGCGTCACACTGCTACGTCTGATGGAGCGAGTTCCGATTGACCTAATCGTGCTCGCGTGCCACTGACGGCCGTGCTTCGTCCGGACCCTCTTTCCGTTGAGAGTGTCAGCGATCTTCCGTAGCGTCCTTCCACGCACAGACCACTCCTGGATCTAACGGATTACGTCAAATTCCATTTCGATCACTCGAAGCGCGTCGCCATATCGCGAGTATCCGTACGGATTGGCGCCTTAGACCAAGCGCTTCGACTTCTTATTGAGCAGGGCCGCCTGCGTTCGCTCGGCGATCAGGTTGCGCTCCAGTTCCGCAAAAGCCGCGGTCATCGTGAGGAACATTCGCTACATCGCCGTTGCCGCGTCGAAGATCGATCACGGGTTCTCAAGGGTGACTATTGGACGGATCGAGATACCAAGGGCCATCTCTGCTTTACCGCACGAAGGTCTCGCGTGAGAGATAGACTTTGAGGCCGCAGCGGCGGAGCGATTCTAGAACATGGTGCCAGTAAGGAAGGACAAGCGACCGGCGTACGACCGAACGAAAGTCTTTCGCGTAGATGCTTATCCCGCCGGAATCTGCGTTTTTGGCGTCCTGTGGCCGACCGGTTTCGATGTTCTCGGTTGGCTAAAGCAGGAAGCGGAACGTGCACGATCAATTGCCGAAAATCTTGAGAACTTTGCGAAGCACCTCACTTTGCAATCAAATCGACGAATCAAGTCCAACCAGACTGGGGCAGTGTCCTGATATGAAAAGCGCCAGAGCTGGGCGCCTCGCCGCACAGGGTGCCTTACGCGACTTTCACCGGTTCCAGCGTGACCCGGTACCCGAGCCGCTCCAGACGTGCCACTTGGCGCCGCGCCACTCGTTCCCGATCTCGCTGATCGGAAGAAATTGCCTCCGAGTTCTTGATAGACACCCCCCTGAGCGGAGCAGATGATACATGATCACGAGGATCGTATGGGCGACGGCGACTGCAGCCCGTTTCCCTCCACGACGCGCCGCGATCCGGTGATACTGGGCGCTGAGATAGGTGCCTTTGGTGCGAGCTGCAGCATGGGCAGCCTGGACAAGGGCGGTGCGCAGAGCCGGACTCCCCTTTCGCATTTTGCCCGAGCGGCTCTTCCCAGCGCTCTCGTTCTGTCCCGGACACAGTCCGCTCCAACTGGCGCAATGACGATCCGTGGGGAAGCGGGTCATGTCCACTCCCAACTCGGCCAGCGCCACTTCTGCGGTAGACTGGGCGACTCCCGGAATCGTATCCAAGCGTTCGAGCTCCGCCTGAAAAAGACACAGCCGTGCCGCAATCTCCGTACTGACTGCCGCGATGATATCGGTCAGGGCGTCCACGTGGGCCCACTGCTGGGTGAGCATGAACCGCTGGTGGGCTCCAAGATAGCCGGCAAGGGCGCGCTTCAGCTCAGGCTGCTTCTTCCGCAATCGCCCCTGCGCCAGGTCCGCGAGCACGGCGGGGTCAGTTGTGCCGCCTACCAGTGCTTCCAGCATCGCCCGCGCAGAGACACCAGTGAGATCGGACGCCACAGAGGCACGCTTAATGTTCGCTCCTTCCAAGACTTTCTGTATGCGGTTCACTTCCGCCGCGCGTTCGCGCACCAAGGCTGTCCGGTACCGTGTGAGTTCTCGGAGTTCTCGCTGTGGCCGCTTCGGGATGTAGCTAGCGCGCAATAGGCCATGCTGCAAGAGGTCTGCGATCCACTCCGCATCTTGTACGTCAGTCTTGCGTCCCGGGACAGCCGTGATATGCTGAGCATTCACCACGAGCAGCGTTGCCATCTCTTCCAAGAGGTTATAGATGGGTTTCCAGTAAACGCCGGTGCTCTCCATGGCGACATGTGTGCAACTGGAGAGCACCAGCCAGTCGGCCAGCGCGAGCAAGTCCTCGGTCATCGTGCCAAAGGTACGAACTTCCTTGTGCCGTGCGTCCTTAGGCCCTGGCGTTATTAGACAGGCCGTTACGCTCTTTTTATGAACATCCAAGCCGCAACACCGCGGGAACAGGACCTCCACGCCTCACCCCCCACGCCACAACATTGGATGGCTGGCGGGATGCATCTGACGAGAAGACTCTGATAATGCGTGCTCCTGATTCTCCCGAAGGGGATCTTGGCACAGACGAGGGTGCCTGCGATGCATCCGGGTCAGACTAATTTGCGGGCTCACGGCACCAAGGAAACCCGACCTCGCGTCACGCAGCCATCTGCCAGACGCTTCCCCATTGCACCGCACTTTTCATGCGCGAGGGTGCCAAGAGGGCATAGCCGACTAATTTGGGAATTGCATAATATAGTTACACTGGGAGGGCGCGTAGCGCAGCGTAACTGACAATTTTCCTGCGTTATGATGAAACCGACGTGGGGAGGGGGCGGCGCATGCGGCGACTAACGGTTGCGGTTCTGGTACTTGGCAGCGTCGTGGCGGCCCAGAAACTGCGAGTGAAAGGAACAGACATGGAGATGGCGCACAACGTTTCGATACCGGAATTGACTGAAGCGATCTCAGCGCGGCTCGTCGCCCAGTGGGAGGCCTGGAAGAACCAGGATGCGGCATCCAATAATGCGATCATAGCCGATGACTTCAATTCTTTCTGGCCCGATGGCTCCCGCCACATAGGAAAGCCCACGGCACAGCAGACGTCCGAGCAGCCCATTACAGGGTACAAACTGTCACAGTTGCGCGCCGTGCCGGTTGGAGCGGATGCGGCGCTCGTCACCTACTTCGCCGACGTCAAGACCCCCGGCGACAACGTTGAGCACCAGAAAGAATTTCAGATGGCCGTGGGAGAGGTCTGGGTGAAGCGCAACGGCCAGTGGCTAATCCGCGGTTACTCGGGCACGCTAATGAAATAGGTTAGCCTGCTGCCAAAGGGCAGCGACCAGAGTAGGCCGTCGGCGCATACGTCGCGACGCCGACGCGATATCGTTGGAGGGGAGCGACCGTCGGTTATTCCGCGACACCCGTCCCAGAGTCCCCGCAAAGATCTGGGCTCGCCTGCGGAGCCGATGATGGTTTCGGGGCGTTTATTACGCACGCCTTTTCGATGGCAGATGGCACGGTAATCGACTTATTGAGCATTGAATAATATACGGGTTCGCGGCGGTCGCCCTGTGCCCCTCGCCCCATTTGCGATTAAACTCAGTGCGATAAATAAATTTATTTAATGCCTGGGCGGTCTCGTAACCTTAATTGTTTATAGTCAAACGTGGGCAATAGCTTTTCAATCGAGTTCTCAGGGGACCACCATGGACCGAGTTCGCAGGTTAAGC
>CATPCO010000675.1 GCA_955652925.1 uncultured Xanthobacteraceae bacterium
CTACAGCCTCGCCCGACAACTCCAAACCGAGGGAGGACTTGCATGCGCAGGTCAGAGAATTGTTGTGCTAATTGCGGAAGAAAGTTTGGCCTTGTCAACTACCGACATTGGGGCCTGCGCTTCTGCCGCAAGGTGTGCAGGCATGCCTTTGTTGCAAGGACGGCGAAAGAGCACCTGCGCATGCGCAAGTGGTTCGGTCTGTTGGGGCGCGGGCTTAATCCTGTCGAGCACTCCTCGATTGCACTGTAAACCGTTCCGGCAATCCGGACGCCCTTACCTTTCGCCGCCTTTCTGATGGGCTCCAGAATTCGGCCCCTTCATCAGGAGAACCACTCGCAATGACCGCTTCATTAAGCTCGCGCGAACAGGAAATCACCAGTCTCGTTTCTGCCGGGTTGAGCAACAAGGAAGTCGCTCGTAAGTTGGAACTCACTGAAGGCACGATCAAAGTCCACCTACATAACATTTTTCGGAAGGCTCGTGTCACCAACCGGACCGCGCTTGCCGCGCTCATGAACGGCTACACCCTGCGGTAAGTCGTGTGATGTGCGAGAGTGCTAACGCCACACTCTTGGAGTGTACGCGCCCGCCGGAGAGGCGCGGCAGAGCGGAAACGCAGTGCGGCTCCTGTAGCCGCAGCCCGCGCCTGTTGGGTGTTGCATGAGTGCTCGACCAGAATATCTTCGGCAGTTAGCACGCAAATGTGCGGCAGCGGCGGACGCGGCTGTAGATTCGGTGACCAAAGCACGGTTCGAGCAGGAGCAGCACCAGTGGCTGCTTCGTGCAGAACAGGCCGAAAAGACCGAACGCAACTTACTGACGCAAGTCTCACGAGAAGGCCGATTGCGAAAACCGGCGCGGCGTTCCCGTCGGTGAGGAAAAGCTTCCAGGGGGGGCGCGTCACACAAGCGCGCGGAAGCAACACCTTCATGGCTGCCGGGAATAGGGGCAAACGGGCGGCCGCTGTTGGCACCGGAGAATTTGACCACCTTGGCCCACTTTTCGGTTTCCTTGGCGAGCAGCCTGCTGCGAGTGACCGCCGACCATGCTGCCCAGCTCGGCAAGCCGCCGCCGTCAAATGCGGCGATGCCCCTTGGACTCGAGCTGCGGCCCGACCTCATTCTTACGCAAAACACACCCACCACTGCGGCGATGTTGCAACAAACGCGCTTTGCCCCCGGTCCAAGCCCCTCTCATCGTCGCCACGGGTGTGATACCCTTCACTGCCCCTGGCGTGACCTTGAGCGTCGTGGGAGGGCTTCATGAAAGTGTGGCCACTCGTCACGCCGATTGCGTTGGTCGCATGGCCGTTCGCTAGACCGGCCCGGCGGCTGGCGGCGTGGATATGACAATGAGCCGCCGTAAGACGAAGAAGGTCGCGCGCCGCGAACACCCAGCGGCTGCACGTCCTCGCGGTTCCTTGTCGACCAATCTCCAGAAGCAACTTGACCGGCA
Source organism: uncultured Xanthobacteraceae bacterium (assembly GCA_955652925.1). GTDB lineage: Bacteria > Pseudomonadota > Alphaproteobacteria > Rhizobiales > Xanthobacteraceae > VAZQ01. The sequence goes on from CATPCO010000675.1 coordinate 1,456, forward strand.
AACCCGCGAGCTCGCCGAGGTGCGAAAGCAGCTTGCTGAGGCGCTGGAGCAGCAGACCGCGACGAGCGAGGTGTTGAAGGTGATCGGCCGCTCCGCCTTCGACCTGCAGTCCGTGTTCGATACGATGGCTGAGAATGCCGTCAGACTGTGCGAAGCCGAAAGGGCGTTCATCTTCCGGTTCGATGGCAAGGTCCTCCAGGCGGTAGCGGCCTACAACGTTGGCCCCGAAACTAGGGAATGGGTGTATCGGAATCCGATCGCCCCTGGACGACACAGCATTTCGGGACGCGCTGCCCTTGACCGGCAAACAGTGCACATCCCTGACGTTCAGGCTGATCCCGATTATGCATACGCTGTGCGGGATGTGGACCTGATCCGGACGATACTCGCGGTCCCGATGCTCAAAGGCGATGATCTGGTGGGAACGATCACCATCTTCAGACTCGAAGTCAAACCGTTCACCGACACCCAGATCAAGCTGGTCGAAACCTTCGCCGACCAGGCGGTGATCGCCATCGAGAACGTGCGGCTGTTCGACGACGTGCAGGCCCGCACGCGCGAGGTGCAGGAATCGCTCGAATACCAGACTGCGATCAGCGACGTGCTCAACGTCATCTCCCGCTCGCCCGCGGACGTGCAACCCGTACTCGACACCATCGCCGAGACGGCGCAGCGGCTCTGCCGATCCGAGCAGGTCTATGTCATGAAGCTCGAGCGAGGCCGCTATTGTCCGGCCGCCGGCGCGGACGCCGAACCGGAGCGGATCGAATACCTGCGGCAGCATCCGATCACCCCGGACCGCGGCTCGGTGTGCGGCCGCGCCGCCGTCGAGCAGCGCACGATTCATGTCGAAGACGCCATGGCCGACCCCGAATACACGCTGAGTACGACAGGCCTGCGCGGCGGCGTTCGCACGGTGCTTGGCGTCCCGTTACTGCGCGAGGGCGTGGCGATCGGGGTCATCGTGCTGACGCGCGCGCTCGTGCAGCCCTTTACCGACAAGCAGATCGAGCTGGTGACCACGTTCGCCGACCAGGCGATGATCGCGATCGAGAATGCCCGGCTGTTCGAGCAGGTGCAGGCGCGAACGCGCGAATTGACCGAGGCTTTGGAACAGCAGACGGCGACCTCAGAAGTGTTGGAGGTCATCAGCAGCTCGCCCACGAAGGTACAGCCGGTGTTCGAGGCCATGGTCGGACGTGCGGCCCAACTATGTCAGGCACACTTCAGCGCGGATGCGCGATTCGAAGATGGGCTTCTGCACCTGGTGGCCCTCAACAATCTGTCGGCTGAAGAAAGAGAGGCCTTTCACAGTCTTTTTCCGCGGCCTCCCGCCCGCAACTTCGTCATGGGCCGTGCATTCGTTGAGCGCCAGCCTGTGCAGTTCGACGATGTGGTGGCTGAGCTCGACTATGATTTGCGCACCCGCGAGGTGCTCCAACGGACGCTCAAGTATCGAACATTCATGGCGGTTCCGATACTCAAGGAGGGGGTCCCGATTGGCGTCATCGGCTGCGCTCGACGCGAGGTACGGCCATTTACCGGCGGACAAATCGGGCTCGTGAAGACCTTTGCCGACCAGGCCGTGATCGCGATTGAGAACGTGCGATTGTTCGAAGCTGAACAACAGCGCATGCGCGAGCTCAGCGAATCGCTGGAGCAGCAGAAGGCAACCTCCGATGTGCTGCAGGTTATTTCAAGCTCGCCGGGCGAGCTGGAGCCTGTGTTCCAGGCTATGCTGGCGAATGCGGTGCGGCTCTGCGACGCCAAATTCGGTAACTTCTTTCTGTATGAAGGAGGCACACTGC
>CATPCO010000676.1 GCA_955652925.1 uncultured Xanthobacteraceae bacterium
CCTCAACCCAAGCTGGATGCCTCCGGAAAGCCGGTGCCCTACCACATTAGTTATCCGGAGAAAGACTCCAGTGGCGCTTTCGTCTCCCATCCCACCGCCCGTTCCGTTGTCGGGATGCATAATTTTGGCTGGATGTTCGTTCAGGCGACCATTGCCATCCTCATTCTGGTGGGGTTTGAATCGGTCACCTCCATGGGAGGCGAAGCCAAGAATGCCAAACGCGACGTGCCCATTGCGGTCATCACCTCGCTGCTGGTTCAAGGCTGTTTCTGTTATTTGTTCGAGTACTTTGCGGCAAACTATTTTTTGAATAGCGGGTATCCCATGGCAAGTGCCGCAGGATCGGCGGCACCCATCGGGGACATGATGACCATGGTGGGCGATGCGCTATTTGGCCCTGGGCGCGGACGAATCTTCATGCTGATTGAAGCGGCAACCGTGTTTCTAGCGCTGATCGGTACCACGCTCTCCTGTATCAATACCGGGGCGCGTGTAACCTACGCTATGGGGAAAGACAAGGAATTGCCAGATTCCATGGGGGCGCTGCATTCGAGGAACCTGACCCCGCATCGCGCCATCTGGACGCTGGCAATCATTTCCGCGATGGTCGGATGCCTCACCGTGGTGGTATTTTTCGGCGATGGCGCCGCTCCTGCGGATTCCGCAATAGCAGCATTGCCGCACGGCTTCTGGTCGAGTTTCGGCTACACCACGCATGACAAGATGGCGGCCTTGCCGAATACTTTCCTGACTACCACGCTGGCTTCGAACTTCGGTACCTTTTTGTTGTACATGCTGAGTTGCGTAACCTGTCTCGTCTGCTACCACAATCACCCGAATTTCAAGGTGGTGCGTCATCTCGTGATTCCGGTGTTCGGGCTGTTGGCGAACTTGGCCTGTATGGCCTTCTATTTGGTTGGCCCGTTCATGGGATATGGGACCAAAATGGAGCCGTTGCTGGCCTAGGGCGTGGCTTTGGTCTGGGGTATCTACGGCGGTATCTACTTCACCCGCGCCGGAAGAAAAATGGGGAAGACCACGCTGGTTGAAAGTCGTGCCCCGGCGGCTTGAGTGTTTGACGCGTCAAATATGGAGTAACAGTTGCATCGGCGAGAGACAGCCCATGAATCATCGGCAAGAGCTCCGCGACGGCGCCGGCGACAATCTCCTGCGACAACATCCTATGCTGGACGTGGAGTTCGCGCAGCTTTCCGATATTGGAAGAGTGCGCCCGCACAATGAGGACTATGTAGGTCACATCGCCCCCACCACGCCAACTCTTGTCCGCACTCATGGATGGTTGTTTGCGCTGGCCGACGGAGTAGGCGGTCAGGAGAAGGGAGAAGTCGCTTCGCGTACCGCGGTTGAGAGCGTGCTCGCCGGCTTTCGCGCGGCCGCGGGAGGCGAATCGCACTCGGCGTTATTGCCGCGTCTGGTGCAGGCAGCCAACACGCGTGTGTTTGAGACCGGACTCGCGGCCAGCCCCGGCGGCGTCGCCATGGCGACCACATTGGTGACCTGTGCTCTGCGCTTCGATCGCGCAGTCTTGGCCCATGTGGGGGATTCCCGCTGTTATCTTGTCCGGCGTGGCCATGCCACCGTGCTGACCCGCGATCATACGTTCGCCAATGAGCAAGCGCGCCTGGGCCTGCTTTCCGCGAAAGAAGCCGCCGAGGCGCCGACCCGCCACGTGCTCAGTCGTTCACTAGGTAACGATTTGTTCGTTGCTGTCGAGACCGATGAGACCCAGGTGCTTGTCGGCGATGTGCTGGTGCTCTGTTCCGACGGGCTGCACGGCGCGGTGACCGCATCACAAATCGCCAGCATCGTCACCCACAGCGCCGACTTGGACGCGGCGGCCGGGAAACTGCTGACCACTGCCAATCAACAAGACGGCAGTGACAACGTCAGCCTCCAGCTAATCCGTGTCCGCAGCGTTGAACGCGTGGGCATGTATCGCGGACGCCCCTATAGGCTCCGCTGATTTTGCTTCCGTATTCTTTCGCTGCCGGCCTGCCTCCATATACTTGCAATGACTTCACTGCCGTCTGGCGTCAGCCTTCGTTCGTGGGGCTTATGAACTTTTTATGGGTTGTTTTGTGTCTTACTGACGGGTATTCTGGCATCATTCGAGTTACGCGTTGACCGTTCTCACGATGACCTCACTCCATACGGGAGAACAACTCGACCACTACCGCATTGACGGCGTGGCCGCACGCAGCGGTATGGCCTCCATCTTTCGCGCCACAGACTTACGCACCGGGCGCGAGGTCGCAATTAAAGTTCCTCATCCCGAGATGGAGAGCGACCCCGTCTTCTTCGATCGCTTCCAGCGCGAGCAGGAGATCGGACAGAAACTCGACCATCCCGGCGTGATGAAGGTGATGCCCGACAATGGCCACAGCCAGGTCTACATGGTTATGGAGTGGGTGGACGGCCGGCTGTTGCGCCAGGTCCTCAACGATGAGAAGAAGCTTCCCGCTGATCGTGCTGTCCGGATCTCTCTAGCTATCGCCAAGGCGCTGGAGTACATTCACGCCCACGGGGTGGTTCACCGCGATCTGAAGCCGGAAAACATCATGATCGACGCCGAAGACCGCATCAAGATCATTGACTTCGGTATTGCCGCTAACGTAGGTTCGCGCCGGCTCACGTTTGCCAAGTTTTCCCCAACCATGGGAACGCCCGACTACATCTCACCCGAACAGGTCAAGGGCAAGCGCGGCGATGCCCGCAGCGATTTATACGCACTGGGAGTCATGCTGTATGAAATGCTGACCGGAAGGGTGCCGTTTACCGGCCCCAGTCCCTTCGTCATCATGAATGATCGCCTGCTGAACAATCCCATCCCACCACGAGAAATCGATCCCGGAATCACACCCCAGTTGCAAGAGATCATTTATCGCGCCATGGAACGCGATCCTAGCAAGCGCTATGCCAACGCCCACGAAATGATCTGGGACTTGCAGCATCTGGACCAAGTGGGCGTCGCCGAGCGGCCCGAGCTGCGCGAC
>CATPCO010000677.1 GCA_955652925.1 uncultured Xanthobacteraceae bacterium
ACTCAGTACGATTAGCGGCCTTCACGCCAATTCGGCAGGTATTTCAGTCAGATGGACAAAACGCCATGTGGAGGTTCGAATCCTCTCACCCCAGCCATGCAGTCGTCTCGTATGCAATGGTTAGCTTTCAGAGCCCGCTAACTTTTGCGCCATACGGTCGCGAGCCATGGCTGCTGGTGGCGCGGGAGTCCCGGCGGCCGGTAATAATGCCGTATTTCGACAAAGCCGACAGTGCTAACGTAATTGTGCCAGGTGTCGAGATCGAAGAAACAGCTATAGCGGTCGCCAGTAAAGCCTTCTTCGTTGTTTCCTCTCGGGTTTGAGCAGAACAGGACGCCCCGGGGCTTCAAGGTTTTGGAGAGGTCGAGCAATACCCTCGGTAACTCTTGGCTCGGCACGTGGAAAAGCGACGCATTCGCAAACACGCCGTCGAAGCGACTTTCCGGTAATGCCATCGCTAGAAAATCCTGGTGGAGAACCTCGCACCCGGAATAGGAGCGTGCCATAGCGACGAACTCCTTGGATCCGTCCAGACCCACAGCGTCGTGTCCCAATGAACGAAAATAGCGGAGGTCTCGGCCGGGTCCGCAACCTAGATCAAGGATGGAATAGGGCGGATCACTTTCAATCGTGTCCAGAAGCGCCGCATAGTTCTGGCTGACGTCGTGATTCTGAGTGCCATCCCAGAACCCCTCTGCCAGCCTATCGTAATGGGCGATCGTCACTTCTGAAATGTGATGCAACTGCTCGGCTTCGATCCGAATTGGCCGCTTATCAGGCTCACCCTGTCGATTACCAGAACTCACGGATCCTCCATCGTAATGACCCGTGCGAGATCGCGTGATAAGGGACAGATGCTTCCCCCCTTCCAGGAAAATCCCTTATATTATATTAGCGACCCAGCTTAAGTGGGGGGCCTTTCGAACGCTATCCATAGGACGTAATTGAATGAGGTTGCGATACCATTGCGGTCCGCGATCGAACTCCCTTTCGCCGTAGCCGAGTGACTCCCCCGACATTACCAGCATCGGAGCTTCCATGGCGCGGGCGCCCGCGACAGCCATGCAGCCTTGCATTAGACCCGCTCCCGCGTGGAGCAGGACGGCCTGCATGCGACCCGTTATCTGCGTGTAGCCCGTGGCCATCGCCACCGCGAGCGTTTCGTGCCCGCAATCAAGATAGGTTGGTCCGGCTGTGCCGCTCTTCTTTTGCCGGGCGAGGGCCTCCCAAAAAGACGGCCATTCAGAGCCAGGAGACGAAAACACGTATTCGATGTTCAGGTTGCGGAAAGCTTCTAGGATCGCTTCGCCGCCATCGTCATTGTTTCTCAACTGCCCGCTCTCGCGCTGATGTCGTTCAAGTTTGGTTCTGCCGACTGATCTCAACCGCATGATTGTCTGATGCTATCGACTTTATCCTAATCCAACAAGTCGACGCAAAACACGTCTTGTCCGATGCGCTGGCTCACCCAGGGATGGATTGCCGATCTGGTCTTGAAGCGGTCGAGCGGCGCGTCGCCGTATCGAGAGAACACGCGTCTGGAATGCGGCGCATGACGAATGCAGTCGCTGGGAAGGGCGGGGAAAACATCTCGGCGTACACATTCAAGACAAAACCGAGCGCTTGTGACTGCACGCGCGTCCGTGTACCTCTCGGACATCCCCTGCAAGATCGAAGGCCGCATCGTGCCGGATACCCTAGGCTATAGAAAGCATATCGGTCTGGTCGTGCCGTCGACCAATACAACAGTCCAGCCCGAGACGGACGCGATACGAGTGCCCGGTGTGACCTGTCATACTGGCCGCGTCACGATCAAGGAACGTCCGCTTAACACCGAAGAGGCGTTCAACGAGCACATGCAGGTGATGCGCGACGGCATGGGAACGGCGATCGACCAGATCATGACTGCCGGTCTCGACCATCTCATCATGGGTATTGCGCTCGAAACTTTCTGGGGCGGAGTGGTTGCGGCCGACAAGTTGCAGACGGACCTTGCCCGGCGGGCGGGGGTCGGCGTTACCATCGGCTCGACCGCGATGGTTGCGGCGTTGAAGAAATTTGGCGCGCGGAAACTCGCGATCCTTACCCCGCATCAACCTCGAGGCGACGAGATGGTGAAGGCCTATTTCGTCGAGGCCGGCTTCGACGTTGTGCGGCTTAAGGGACTGGCCTGCAAGACCCCACGACTGATCGCGCAAGTGTCGCAGCAGGATATCCGTAACGCGCTGCGCGAGCTCGATGGACCGGACGTTGAGGCGTTGCTGACGGTTGGCACCGCCCTACCAGCGAGCGCGGTAGCGGCGCTGGCGGAGCGGTGGTTTGACAAGCCGGTGATCGCAGTCAACACGGTGTCATTTTGGGATGCCCTGCGCCGCTGTGGCATCGAGGATCGCGTCCAGGGTTATGGCCGAGTGCTGGAAGAGTTTTAGATGGCTTCCGCCGACTGCCGCTTGCGGACGCTCTCGATCAATGATGCCCGCAACAGGTAGGCACGATGCTTTTCGGGATCGGCCGCGGTAGCGCGCAGCGCTGCGTTGCTTTTGGCGCGTGCTGCCGCGTCCTTTTCCTCCAGCCGCTTCTTATTGGCGATGGTTTGCTGCTGCACATACTCTATGTTGAGAGGGCGCCGGAACCGGTCATAGAAATCGAGAATATCTGGCGCGGCCTCCTCACGAATGACCCGGCCAAGCAGACCGGTCAGCTCCATCGTGTCGTGGATGCCAAAATTCAAGCCCAGGCCGCCGAGCGGATTGTTGACGTGGGCTGCATCACCGGCGAGGAAAACGCGGTGTTTGCGGAATGATGCAGCCACCCGTTGATGAACATTATAAATGTTGCGGTGGACAACTGGATACACGCCAACATGGGAAAAGAACTTCTGCAATCGGCGCTGGACCGACGCTTCATCCAACGCCTGCTCGTCTGTTTCGTTGACGCGGGTCGGGAACAGCACGCGCCACAGCCCCTGGCCGTCATCTCCGGTCACTTTGAACAAGGCGCACCACTCGTCGGGATCGGAGAAATAGTTGCGCGAGCACTGTGCGTATTCGGAATCGAACCGGAACGTCGTCGTCAGAATCAGGAAACGCTCCGGATGGGTATAGCCCTCGAACGCGACACCCATTGCCTTTCGCACGGTCGAGCGACCGCCGTCGCAGCCGATCAAGTATGAGGCGCGCAATCGCTGAGTGCCCGTTATGGTTTCGATGTCGACCTCCACGCGGTCATCATGCTGCTCGAATCCCGCAACCCGCGCGGAAAACGTCACGGTGGCATGGGGGTAGGCCTTGAGCCGCTCGATCGTCATGTTGGCGAGCTTGTGCTGCTCGCATTGCACGACGTGCGGATAGCGCGTGTCATTTTTCAGCAGGCCAAAGTCGAACTGGGCGATCACCTCACGGGTGGCGCGGTCCCAAATGCGGAATCTCGGTTCGATGAGGCCACGCTGCGTGACCTCCTCGACCAAACCCAGCCGCTCCAACATTTCCAGCGTCGCCGCGTGCGTGGTCGCGGCGCGCGGCAGGTCGTTGACCTGCGACTCGGCTTCGAACAGGCGAACTTCGAGTCCCTGCCGGGCGAAGGCAAGCGCGGTGATGACGCCAACGGGACCGCCGCCAGCCACCACTATGGGATATTGCGATGGCATTGTGGATGTCGTTGCTATGGGGCTTTGAGACCGGTCAACGCGACCGCCTCTGCCCAGGTGGCAATATCGACTTTGATCATGGCGGCGAACTCGTCCGGCGTGTTGCCGAGTGGATTGGCACCGGCGCCCTTGAGCCGACCGGCAAAGTCCGGACCATCGGTCGCGCGCCTGATCTCGCCGGCAATCTTGTCGACGATGTCGCGCGGAGTCCCGGCGGGCGCGACGAGGCCGTTCCATGTGACCACATTGAAGCCTGGAAAGCCGGATTCCGCGACGGTTGGAACGTCGGGTATCTGCGGTTCACGCTGCGCCGTCGATACCGCCAGCAGGCGGATCGCCCCTGAGGCGGCGTGTGGCAGGGCATCGGACACGTTCGAGAACATGGTCTTGAGATGCCCCGCAATGACATCGTTCATGGCGGGTGCATTGCCGCGGTAGCTGACGTTGGTCATCTCGAGCCCCGCCCGCTGCGCGAACAGCGCCATTGCGAGATGTGTCACGCTACCGGCAGTGCCTTCCGCGTAAGCCATCTTTTCCTTCTGCGATTTGACATAGGCAATGAACTCCGCGACCGTTTGGGCGGGGAAGTCCTTGTGCACCACCAGCACGAAACCGTTGATCGCCACGGCGCTGATCGGCGCGAAGTCGCGGATCGGGTCGTAGGCGAGCTTTGTCATTGCGGGCGCGATCGTCATCGGCGGCGTCACAGCCCACAGCAACGTATAGCCGTCGGCGGGCGACCGGATGACCACCTCCGCCGCCAGCGCGCCGTTGGCGCCCACCCGGTTCTCCACGATGAAAGTATGGCCGAATGCCTCCGTGAGGCGTTGCGCGACGACGCGTGCCATCACATCCGAGTTGCCGCCGGCGGCATATGGAGCAACAATCCGCACCGGCCGTGAGGGCCAGGGTTGCGGTTGTGCCTGCGCCTCCAGGCCGAAACCGGCCCAAACAACAAACATCAGCGCAGCGGCAACGAACCTTCGGAAGACCATGTCGCGGGGCTCCAGTCGGGGAACGGCGTAATTCGGGGGCTCCAGTCGGGGAACGGCGTAATTCGTGTCCCATTAAAGTGATCGGCGGCTTCGTGCGATATTTTCGCACGCGCAACGAGGCGAGCCAGGCGCTTCGTAATATTCGATTCGAACCGACGCGCCAGTGGATTCTATGCTTGTTGCCGGAGGGCGGAATCTCGGTACGCTACCGATATGACGCCTGAGCACGCTCGAATTCTGTACACGACGTCCGAGGTTTATGACCCGGTCGCTTTTGGTGCAAGTCTTGATCGCCGGCAATGCCGATACCTTCGCTATGGGATCCTGATGCTGGCATTTTCGGTATTATTTTTGTCGCGGTGCGTAGCATATGAAATGCGAATTGAGCATACTTGCCTGCTCTCCTGGCTTATGTCGGGTCCTGGCACGATGTATGGGTCCCGTCTCGCCGCACTTATGACTGTTATCGAATGAGCACCGGACTCAATACAGGCCCGCGCTTCGAGGGTTTAGGGTTGAGGATGACAACAACGCATGTAGAGCGGGCAACCCGGCAAGTGGACTGGAGCAGAGCCATCATCCACTGAATGGGCGAATTTTCCGAAAGTGACGCTTCTCAGAGGCGTTTAAACACTGCAAAATAAAATGACAGCGTCGGTCTTCCGACGATAGTCGCCTGCCGGGAATGATCGAAACACGCATTGATATTTCCACAGCCTCAAGAGGAGCGTGACAATGAGAAAGGTCGATATTGGTATTGAACGAATGCGGGTCGCAGCAGCTGGCTTGGCGATGGTGGTCGTTGTCGCGAGTCCCGCAATAGCGCAAGACGCATTCCGCTTCGGGTTGGCGATGCCGTTGACCGGATCGCAAGCGTTGTACGGACAAGACCAGGTCAAGGCCGCGGAATGGGCCGTCGCGGAGATTAATAAAGGGGGTGGTATCAATCGCAAGAAGGTCGAGATGATCGTTCTCGATACGCAGGCCGATCCGCAGCTTGGCATCCAGATGGCGAACCGTCTAGTCAGCGTGGAGAAGGTCCCCACCTTTGTCACGGCGTGGAGCGCGGTTGTGAAAGCGGTCGCTCCGATCGCGAATGATAATCAGGTTGTCGAGCTCAGTGTTGGTGCCAACTCGCCGGACATCGCCAAGCTCGGCGATTATGTCTACACGACTTTTCCTTTGGCCGACGTCGACATCGCGGCGGTTGCCCGTTATGCGGTGGCAAACATGGGCAAGAAGAAAGCCGCGATCATTTACATCAATAACGAGACCGGCATAGTCGCCGCGGAAGTCTACAAGAAAGTCTTCACCGCGTCCGGCGGCACAATCGTGGCGAACGAAACATATGACCCGAAGGCCACGGACTTTACTGGTCCCTTGCTGAAGGTCCGGGCGGCAAGCCCTGACATTATTCACCTCCAGGGTCTGGTGTCTGATACACCGCAGGTGATTGCACAGATGCGTCAGCTTGGCTTGACGCAGCCAATCACCTCATATTCTGTGGCATTCAATCCGAAACTGATCGAGCAGCTGGGGGCTGCCGCTGAAGGTGTAATTGCGACCTCGCTTGCGCCCGGCGTGGATGATTCCGATAAGGTCAAGACTTATGTCGCGCGTTGGGTTAAGGACGTCGGCCGCGAACCAAACGGCCTGCCGTACACACAATATCTCTATGATGCGCCTTATCTCGTCGCGGCGGTATTCAAGTCGCTCGATGACAAGAAGATTGCGATCACCGGCGATAATTTCCGCAAGGAAATGCTGGCGATGCGCACTTTCGATCTGCCGTTGACCGGCAAGACGGCGCTGAGCGAAGATCATTTGGTCATCAAGCCGGTCTATCTCATGGAGGTCAGAGGCGGGAAGTGGACGCGCAAGGCGATCGTCGGGGAGTAACGTATCGTCTCCTGAGACAACAGCGCGGCGAATAGCAAGCACGCGTCATGCTGGACGCCACGATTCTCCTGCAGATCCTTTGGACCTCGTTGGCGACCTCCAGCTACTACGTGCTATTCGCGGTGGCCTTCGCGCTTGTGCTCAAGGTGACGCGCTTGTTCAACTTCGCACAAGCGGCGATCATGACCATCGCCTTCTACACTGCCTTTGTCGCGGTGCAATGGCTCATGTGGCCGGTCTGGGCAGCGTTCGGTGGGATGATGGCAGTGACGCTTGCCGCCTCATACCTGCTCGAAAGGATTGGTTTCGAGGCGCTGCGCAAGCGCGGCGTCTCGGTCATGTTCGTTTTCGTCTTCACATTGATGGTGTCGGAGTTCGTCGCCTATGTGGCGATGTTGATCTTCGGCACATGGCCGCAGACGATTTTTCCCACGATTTTCTGGCCGGCGACTTTGATCGGCAACATCGCTATTAGCGCGTGGGACCTTCCAGCGATCGCCACAACCCTCGGGTCACTCGCTGCACTGTTCGTCTTCATGCGTTTTAGCCGCGTCGGCCAGTTCATGGTTGGCGTCGCGGACAATCCGGATCTCGCCGAACTTTATGGCATCAACAAGCGCCAGATATTTCTCGTGGCGATGCTCATCGCCGGTGTGTTTTCCGCGCTCGGAATGTTTCTTTATGGCACGCGCGCGCAGGTATTGCCGCAAACCGGCGTGTCGCTCATGCTTTTCGCCATCGCCGCCACCATCATGGGCGGCATCGGGAATATCGCGGGTGCCGCGATCACAGCCGTGATCCTCGGCATTATCCAGAATGCGAGCATTCTCGTGATCTCGTCGGAGTGGCAAGGCTTCCTTCTCTACCTCTTTCTGTTTCTGGCGATTGTTTTCTTTCCCAATGGATTGCGCTTGCCGCGGCGCCATGTTCGGTTTGGTACTGCGACGCGTGAGTTAGCGCCTGGCCCTGATACGCCGGCAGCCGAAAGCAAAGCGTGAAGCGCCGGGATGGAATATCTCTACGGCATCATCATTATCGTTGGCCTCTATGTAATCCTGGCCTCGAGCTTCAACTTGATCATCGGTTACGGCGGTCTTATTTCTATCGCGCATCCGGTGTTCTTCGCGCTCGGTGCCTATGCGTCGGCTGTGCTGTCGCGCGATTTTGGTATTCCGGTCCCGTTGGCCATGCTTGCTGGAATGTTGGTCGCGTTCGTCTCGTCGATCGCGCTCGCACTACCATCGTTAAGGATATCCGGCGACTATCTCCTGATTGCGAGCATCGGGTTTCAGCTCGGCGTCCTGGAGGTGATTAAGAACCTACGATTCACTGGCGGACCCGGTGGTTTCACGAATATTCCGCCATTCCTTATTCGCAACCTTGGCCGCGAGAGCTATGTGTTGCTCGTGATGGTGGTGATGATTGCCGTGGTCCTATTGGTGCAATGGATCGCGCGCAGCGATTACGGACGGGCCATGAGCGCCATGCGCGACGACGAACTTGCCTTTGCGTCCGTCGGGCGCGATGCGATGTGGATGAAGATTGCAATCTTCGCGCTCGGCTCCGGAATTGCAGGACTCGCTGGCGCACTTTACGCGCATTATTTTCGCTTCATCGCACCCGAGCAGTTCGAGATCCTGCAGTCCGCCGCGATCCTCACGATGGTGGTAGTCGGGGGGATGCGGACGACATGGGGCCCAGTCGTTGGCGCGCTGCTGTTGGAGGCGGTTCCGCAAGCGATCACCTTCCTTCAACTGCCGCCGAGCGTGCTGGGTCCAATTCAAGGCTTGCTGTTCACCGGGCTGGTATTGGTGTTCATGTTCTTCCGTCCGCAGGGCTTGGTTCCGGCGGTGGACCTGTGGCGTGCGCCACAAGCCCGTGCCGGCAAGGCGGAGGAATTCCGGCCATGAGTGCCGTCCTTGCGGTGAGCGGGCTGCAAAAGAGCTTTGGCGGTATTGTCGTCGCACGTGATGTCAATCTCACGCTCCATCGCGGCCGCATTGTCGGGCTGATCGGCCCGAACGGCGCCGGGAAGACCTCGCTATTCAATTTGATTACTGGTGTGGTTAAGCCGGATGCCGGCGCGGTTGTGCTCGATGGGGAGTCACTTAACACGCTCAAACTCCATCAACGCATCCGCCGCGGCCTCAGCCGCACATGGCAGAATATCCGGCTGTTTCCATCGCTGCCGGTGATCGACAATCTTCTGGTGGCGACTCATGACTACCCGGGCGAACGGCTTGTCAACATTCTGTTCCGCCGTACTCGCCTCCGCACGCACAATAAAGCTGCGCGCGACAAGGCGATGGACGTTCTAGGCAAGATGGGTCTGGCAGGTGTTGCCGACGACCGTGTCGTCGACCTGCCTTACGGCCAGCAGAAGCTCATCGGCGTTGCGCGTGCGCTGATGGGCGATGCCAAGTGCCTGCTGCTGGACGAGCCGATGGCTGGCGTCGAAGGCCAGTCCTACGCAGCGATGCAGCGCGTCGTGCGCGAGGTGGCCGAACACGGCGTCGCTGTTTGTGTCGTCGAGCACAATGTCGCATTCATTCGCGATCTTTGCGATGAGGGAGTGTTTATGTTTTCCGGCGCGATTATGGCGCGCGGCTCGGTTGCGGAGCTGATCCGCGATCCACAGCTCACCGAGCTTTACTTCGGACACTAGGGACACTTGCTGAAAGTCCAGAATCTGACTGCAGGCTATGGCGCCCTCACGGTGCTGAACGACGTATCGTTATCGTTGCCGACCGGTGCGCGGCTTGGCATCTTTGGCCACAATGGCGCCGGCAAGACTACTCTGTTGCGCTGCATCGTCGGCGCGGTGCGCCCGCGGCAGGGCAAGGTTGATGTCGAAGGTGCAGACACCAGCGCTGCAACGGTTGCCGAAAACGTGCGCCACGGCATCGCCTTCGTGCCGCAAGGGCATAACGTCTTTCCAAATCTGACGGTCGAACAGAATTTGCGGATCGCGGGCCTGCTGTTCGATCCGTCGTTTGTCACTCAGGTGTACGAGCTCTTCCCAGTGCTGGCCGAACGACGCCAGCAGCGGGCCTGTTCGATGAGCGGCGGCGAGCAGCAGATGCTGGCGCTCGGCATGGCGCTAATGACAAAGCCCAAATGGCTGTTGCTCGACGAGCCGTCTACCGGCTTGGCACCTGTGATCGTCGGCAATGTCATGCGTCGACTCGTCGAGGTCAACAACCGTATGGGCGTCGGACTGATCGTGGTCGAGCAAAATGTGCCTGCAACCCTGAAGGTCGTCGAGCAGACCCTGATCCTGCGATCCGGCAAGGTCGTATTTCAGGGGTCCGCGACGGAACTAAGCGGCAATACGGATTTGTGGAAATGGTTCTGATGCAGGCAGTCGATTCCAATTCGCGGTCACTGCGTGCGCTTGCAGGCACAAAGA
>CATPCO010000678.1 GCA_955652925.1 uncultured Xanthobacteraceae bacterium
GCGTGACTAGCCCGGCTGGTTTAAAAAGCCCTTCAGTCAATCGATAGAATTCATTCTTTGCTCGATAAAAATCGCACGCCGTCCTACTGTCGAGCGCGACAGAGGTCAATCGGTTGTGTCACGGTTTCAAGCAGTTCAAGCTCGCGTAAGCTTCACACCAGCTTATGTCAGGCGGCGGGCTTTTTATGCGGTGGCGTAACAGGAGATTAACAGATCGCCAATATCGTCGGTTGCATACCAGGGGCAACGTATGCTGCAGCAGTTGCAGAATCACGCCGTGCGTATTGTGATGGGCGTGGCCTTTTACCTGTTCGGCTTTTTCGTGGTCGCAAACGCCCTTGATCTCGACGATCGGGAAATCGCCGTGGGCCTGATAGCCGGCTTCATCGGCGGCGTCACGATGCTGGTCGCAGTCATAAGGCAAGAGCGCGCCGTGCGCTATTGCTCCAGCCCTTCCGCCAGCTAGAGCTTGTTTCGCTGAGATCGAGCCGGCAGCGCCACCTCTTGCCGCAGGGGCCGCAGGGGAGAGGCACGCAAGCTGCGAGGCCGCATCACAATCAACGTGATCGAGGTCTGCTCCTGATCAGCGGCACAGAACTGCCTGAGATCCCGCGCGCCGCGAGATTTTCCGAATAGGCCCTGGTAAAAAGCGCATGCTTTTCCCGGGCGGATCATGCCTGGGCGAATCGAAGGAAAATCAAATGTCGAAGAACATGCTCGATGGCGGCCAGGTGATCGTCGATTACCTGGTGCGCGAAAAAGTGCCTTACGTCTTCGGGCTTTGCGGGCACGGCAATATCAGCTTCATTGACGCGCTCTACGAGCGTTCCGATGACATCAAGACGATTTCCGTCCATCACGAGACAGTCGCAGGCTTCATGGCCGACGTGTATTACCGCGTAGCGGGAAGACCGAGTGCGACCTTCACATCGTGTGGCCCGGGCTCGGCGAACCTGCCCATTGCCCTTGCAAATTCATATCTTGATTCCGTGCCATTCCTGGCGGTGACGGGGAACGTGCCGACCAGCCAGTTCAATCGGGGGGCATTTCAGGAGCTCTATCGGCACTACCAGGCGGACTATCCCTCAACCGTGCGCGCCTGCTGCAAGCGCGTGTTCCAGCCCACGCGCGGCGATATGGTGCCGCTCGCGATCAGGCAGGCCTGGAAAACAATGGTGACCGGTCGCCCGGGCCCGGTGGTGCTCGATGTGCCGTTCGACATCTTCAAGGAGGCCGCGGCCGAGGAAACCCCCAAACCGGAGGATTGGAATGCTGCCATATCCTGCCGCTGCGGCGCCGATCCCGACGGTGTGAAGAAGGCCGCCGGCATGCTTCTCGCAGCCGAGCGCCCCGTCATTCTCGTTGGCCAAGGTGTCAAATACGGCGGCGCAGTCGACGAACTCCTGCGCTTGGCCGAGCGTCTGCGCATCCCCGTCGCCTGGTCGGCAAGTGGCACCGGCGCGATCGATGCACGCCATCCCCTGGCGCTCGGTCTCGTTGCCCGCAACGGGCCGTATCAGGCCAATCACGCCGCGCGCACGTCAGATGTCCTGCTCGCGCTCGGCGTGCGCTTCGACGACCGCACGTCGAGCTCTTGGTTGCCGGGCTACTCGTTCACCATCCCACCCACCAAACTCATTCACGTGGACATCGATCCCGACGAGATCGCACGCAATTACCCGGTTGCGCTCGGCCTGATGGCCGACGTGCGCACGTTCCTGCGCCAGCTCTTGGCGGAGCTGGATTCGCGCGATGGAGTGAGCGAGGCCGCCGTTTCCCGCGCAAAGTGGATCGAGACCATCGAGGGCTATCGTAAGCAATGGAATGCGTTTATCGCGCCTGGCTTCATCGCGGACAGCACGCCCATTCATCCCCAACGCGCCGCGCACGAGATCGACAAGGCTTTGCCCGATGATGCCATTCTGGTGAGTGACATCGGCGTGCACCACAATTGGCTCATTCAGTTCTGCCAGCCGAAACGGCCGGATTCTTTGATCGGCTCCATGGGGTTTGGCCCGATGGGGTTTGGGGTCGCAGGCGTCCTCGGAGCGCAATTTGCCGCGCCCGAGCGGCCATGCGTATCGGTGTGCGGAGATGGCGCGTTCTTCATGCATGCGAGCGTGCTTGGGACTGCGGTCGAATACAATCTGCCGGTCGTGTGGGTGGTGTGGAACAACTATTCCTATGCTTCCATCCGTGGCCTCCAGCGCGGCTATCTCGGCGGCCGCGAGCTTGCCACCGACTTTCGTCACCCGCAGACCGGCGCCCCCTACAATCCGGATTTCGCTGCGATGGCGCGCTCCGCCGGCATCGATGGCGTGAGTGTCGAGCGCGCCGGAGATCTTTCCGAAGCGCTGCGCGCGGCCATTGCGGCACGACGCCCCACTCTCATCAACGCCAACATTGCAGCTGACAAGAACCCGGGCGGCGCCGGCGTATGGGAGCTTCCCGGGCTTGGTCAGAGTCAACCCGCCTTCGGCGGAAGACATCAATTGGCGACGCAATTTTAGGACTGTCTTTCTGAACGATGTTGTCGTTGATTGATCAATTCACTGCGGACGGAAATGTTTGGAGAGCTTGAGCCCCTGGGCCTGATAGTTGGAGCCGATCCGATCGCCGTAAAGCGAGCTGGGCTGCTCCAGCATCTTCTCGTAGATCAGACGTCCGACGATCTGCCCATGTTCGAGGATGAACGGCACTTCGCGCGAGCGCACTTCGAGGACCGCGCGAGCGCCGCGGCCGCCGGCTCCGGCATAGCCGAAACCGGGATCGAAGAAGCCGGCATAGTGCACGCGGAATTCGCCGACCAGCGGATCGAACGGGACCATCTCGGCGGCGTAATGCGGCGGCACCTGCACCGCTTCTTTCGAGGCGAGGATATAGAACTCGTCTGGGTCCAGAATCAGGCTCTGGTCTTTGCGCGCACGGATCGGCTCCCAGAATTCAGCAACGTCGTAGCCGGCGCGGCGCTCGATATCGATGAGGCCGGTATGGTGCTTGGCGCGAAATCCGACGATTGCGTCACTGTTTTCACCGTTCACTCGCGAACGGAGCGTGGCTGAAAGATCCACACTGACTGCAATCCCCTCGCTCACGTCGGCCTCATCGTCATCGACCAGCCGCTCGCGTGCGTGCAACGCCTGCAGCGCCTGCGCATCAAGGAGCGCATGACCCCGGCGAAACCGCAGTTGGGACAAGCGTGAGCCCGTGCGCACCAGGATGGGGAAGGTTCGCGGGCTGATTTCCGCATAGAGAGGGCCGTGATAGCCGGCCTTGATGCGATCAAAACCGCGCGTGCGATCGGCAATCACGCGGGTGAAGACGTCAATCCGGCCGGTCGAGCTCTTGGGGTTGGCGGCACCGGCGATGTCGCTCGGCAGAGCAAAGCGTTCGATGAGCGGCACGATATAGACGCAGCTGGTCTCGAGCACGGCGCCGTTGCCAAGCGGGATTTCGTGCAGCTTCAGCTCGTCGATCCGCTCCGCCACAGTCGTATGCGGGCCCGGCAGAAAGCTCGCGCGCACACGATAGGCAATGGCGCCGAGGCGCAGATCGAGGCTCGCGGGCTGGATCTGCTCGGGCTCAAGCTCTTGCGTACACAAAATGGCGCCTGCCTGCGCCAAAGAGGCGATCATGCGGTCGGGAAGAATCCCATTTTGATCGGCGACAACGGGAGACGCCACTGCGCAAGTCCCTCAGCCAAGCGTGTCATCACGTAGCCGATGACCGGCTTGACGGAAAGTCGTTGTCCGCGCTAGAGGGAGCTTATCCCGTGGTCATTTGAGCCGGCCGGCTTGCAGCCACGTAAAACAACTCGCTAAAAGGCCGGGAGACGCGAAAGCGCCCGGCGGAGTTATCCCGGCCGGGTTTTTTGTTGGGCAAAGGAGAGCCTGATGCAAGCGTCCCGCAAACGAAGCTACCGGACCGAGACCAACCTCGTGCACGCCGGCGTTCTGCGATCGCCCTTCGGCGAAACCGCGGAAGCGCTGTTTCTAACTCAGGGCTATGTCTACGACAGCTCGGCGCGGGCGGAAAAGCGGTTCAAGAACGAAGAGCCGGGGTATCAATATTCCCGTTTCTCCAATCCGACCGTCACGATGTTCGAACAGCGCATGGCAGCGCTTGAGGGCGCGCAGGCCGCGCGCGCCACAGCGACCGGAATGGCCGCAGTCACCGCCGCGCTGATGGGTCAGGTGCGCGCCGGCGATCACGTGGTTTCATCAAAGGCGCTGTTTGGCTCCTGCCTCTACGTCGTGCAGGACCATTTGCCACGCTACGGCGTCGCATCGACCCTTGTCGATGGGACCGATCTAAATGCCTGGCGCAAGGCAGTGCGTCCAAATACAAAGACTTTCTTCCTGGAAACACCGACAAATCCCGCTCTCGACGTGATCGACATCAAGGCCGTCGCAGAGATAGCCCACAGCGCGGGAGCGACGCTTGTTGTGGATAACGTTTTCTCGACCCCGCTCTTCCAGAGGCCGCTCGAGCTCGGTGCGGACTGCGTCGTCTATTCCGCGACCAAGCACATCGACGGCCAGGGCCGGTGCCTCGGCGGCGTGATCCTGGGATCGGAAAAATTCATCGCCGACAACATTCAGACCCTTATTCGCCAGACCGGTCCGTCGCTTTCCCCCTTCAATGCCTGGGTGCTGCTCAAGGGACTGGAGACACTTGCGGTGCGCGTGCGTCGGCAGACCGATACGGCGGCGACGCTTGCGGTCTCGCTCGCCGAACACCCCAAGATTGGACGCCTCATCTATCCTGGCCGGCCCGACCATCCGCAAGCGCAGATTGCGCAGCGGCAAATGGCGGGAGGCTCAACCCTCCTCGCCTTCGAGATCAAGGGCGGCAAAGCTGCCGCGTTCCGTTTTCAGGACGCGCTCAAGCTGGTGAGCATCAGCAACAACCTGGGTGACGCGAAGAGTCTCATCACCCATCCCGCAACGACAACACACCAGCGGCTCACGCCCGCGGCACGTGCTGAGCTCGGTATCAGCGATGGCCTCGTGCGGCTGTCATGCGGCCTCGAACACCCCGACGATCTCAGCGAGGATGTCTTCTGTGCGCTTGAGGTTGTGTGAGCGGCATGGCGAAGCAAGGACGACAGAGGACGGACGAAGGCCAGCGGAAAAAGGACTTATCTGTCGTCTGTCGTGCGTCGCCTGTGCTCTGTCGTCTGAACAGGCCTGCTGACGGCGTCCGCTATCGCCATGCCGAGTGCCTTGGCGAGGCAAGCATAGCTCCAGTCGTTCATATGCAATCCATCGGGTGAGACGAATGTCTCGAATGGCAGATGCTCCACAGAGTACCAGTGCCGCATCAACTCGAAGCGGTGAAATACGCCGATATGCTCGGCCTTCGCAGTGGCCGAAATCAGGGATACCATGCCGTCACAGTTATGCTTGGCAATGACGTTCGGCGCGTATTGGGGATCGATGAGGACCACATCGGCGCCGGTGGCCTTTAACCGCATGAGACCCTCGTGCAGTTTTCCAACATGAGGCGGCAAGGCCTTATCGTGCAGCACCGAGTTGGTGCCGACCTGCCATAAAACGAGGTCGGGATGCTCGGCGATGACCGCCTTATCCAGCCGTTGCAGCATGTCGTCGATTTCCTCGCCGTTCACGCCACGATTGAGAACGATAAAGTCATGTCTCGGTAATCGGCGGGTGAGTTCTTCCGCCAGGCGACTGGGATAGGCCGCAGCGGAGGAGCTGGCCCCGGCGCCATAAGTCGAGGAGGAGCCGAGCGCTACGATCTTGACTGGCTTACCGCTCGCAAGCTGGCGCGCCGTATGGGGGAGCGGAAAATCAAATCTCGCCTGCTCCGGAGGGATCGCACATGGCCCGGCTGGCGGAAATAAGGGCTGTAAGGCCGCAGGCGACTGTGCCCATGCGGGGAACAGTATGAAAATACCCGTGACCGCGAACGCAGCAGTCATTGCGCCGCGGCGAAGAAAGCTTTGAGCTGACATCCCTGTCTAAATATTCCCTGCTGGAAGTTTTTGCGTTTATTGACCGGTTTTATGCTCCGTCTCGCGCAAATGCGCCGCGTCCATGATCATAGCGGCGATTCCCCGGCCAATACAGTCGTGGACGCGCTGAGCCAGCACATTATCCTTGTCCGTAGCATATAGGTCGAAAGCGCCGGTATCGGACCAGTGGCGCATAATGGAAAGCCTGTCAAACAGTGGAACCTCGTGTTGCTGGGCAGCAACACGCATGCTGTCCGCATAGGGACCGAGTGACAGCATTATGTCGGTGCGCGGGCTGTATTGCATATTCATCAAGATGACGTCTGCTCCGCCCTTTTCCAGGGTTTCGATTCCGTTCTCCAGGGCGGCACGGAAATCATCCGGCTCGATCCGCCGAATGGCATCGATTGTCCCAGTCTGCCATATCACCAGATCAGGCTTCTCATCGGCCAGCAACTTGCTCATTCCCTTGGCCAAATCTTCGGCTGTCTGACGGGTTCGCACCAGCGGGATCACCCTCACGTTTACCCCAGGCAGCCGCTCGCTCAGTCTCGCTTCGAGCCGGGCCGGGTAGGCGGACGAGGGGCCATCCGGGCCAGTGAGCGCCGAGGAGCCCGTCCCCACCACCGCTATTCGCAGGCGGTGGTTTTCCCTGACCGCAACCGGCACCCGTTTGAGCTCACTGGTGCCAAACAGAAGATAGCCTGGGATGTCGCAGCCCTGCCCCTCCGAGGCCAACGCTGTCCCGCAAAGGGCAAACGTCGCCAGCAGGGACGCAATCGCGCCGTTCATGCCTCTCCTCCCGCAAGGTCCGCATCCGGCGTCTTCTTCGGACGCGATCCTGGACTGCGGCCCTCCGCGCGCTTGTACCACGTCAGAAGCCATGCGGCTGCAATCATTATGAGAATGCCTAACGCGCTGGCGAGGAACTGCATCCAAAGCGCGCCCGACACTTCCGTCATCGCGAAATGGGCGGCAAAGGAGAGGAAGACGCCGATGCAGAAGATCTCAAGCGAATGCTGGCCGCACGTGATCGGCGCCCATAGCCAGCGCGACTTGAGCAGCGGCCAGTCGCGCGGCACGAAGTGAACCGTTACCACCGCGAGCGCCAGGAAATGCGCGAAACGCAGAACATCAAGATTGACCTTGTCGATGGGATAAATCACCTCTTCCAGCCAATGGGGCACATAGTCTCCGGCAACCGGAAGATACCAGGTCAATGAAATAAGGAAGGCAAATACGAGATAAGCGACCGCCAGCGCGAGGGTTATCCTCGAACGCAGCACCGCTCCCAGTCGCTCGGCTCCCCCGAGCGCGCACCATGCGCCGAACACGAACAGAAGCTGCCAAGCAAACGGGTTGAAAAACCAGTGTCCGCTCGGATAGCTCGGCAGGTTCCAATTGAAATGCCAGGTCAGCACGTAAAGTGTCATCGAAGCTGCAAGCGCCAGAGTTGGGCGCAGCCGCAGGAGCCACAGGGTCGGGGGGAACAAAAGCAGCAAAATGATGTAGAGCGGCAGCACGTCCATGTTGGCCGGCTTGAACTTGAGCAGAAGCGCCTGAACGATAGTCACGTCGGGCTGCTTGAGGAAATCGAGAATATTCATTTCTTCCGCGTAGAGCGGGTTCTCGAAACGGGTCGCCACATACGTGATCTCGGCGAGATAGATCGCGAACAGGAACACGTGCGCCACATAGATTTGCCAGGCGCGGCGCAGGATGTGCGCCCCTGCAATCAAAAAGCCGCGCTCGCGCATCTCCTTTCCGTAGACGAAGGCGGCGGTATAGCCCGACACGAACACGAAAATTTCGGTTGCGTCGCTGAAACCGTAATTGCGAATGGTGATCCAGGCGACGAGGTTGGACGGGATGTGGTCGAGGAAGATCAGCCAAAGCGCGATACCGCGGAACAGATCCAGCCTCAGATCGCGACCGGTCGTGACCTCGGACGCGTACGTCGAGGCGGTCCGCTGCTCCCGAATCGCCTCTTCATTCTCCGGCGGTTGCGGACGCGCGTGGAACACGTGCTTGATCCTCGATCGGTGAGCCGCCGCGGGCCAGTATGCAGTAAGCGCAATCGGCGCTACATTGGTTATAACGACGAAATTCCCGAATCGAGGCAAAGGCAAGGTCATGCAGGCGGTCAAGGAACCTTATCGTGCCGTAACCCGGCAGATTGAGGTGAAGGTGATCCCGCGCTTCATGCCCGAGCGTTCGTCGCCCGAAAACGGCTATTTTTTCTGGGCCTACACCATCACGCTGACAAACCTCGGCGGCGAAACTGTTCAGCTCAAAACCCGCCATTGGCGCATTACCGACGCACAAGGCCGTCTGCAGGAGGTCCGTGGGGCCGGCGTGGTGGGGGAAGAACCCGTGCTGGGGCCGGGCGAGAATTTCGAATATACCAGTGGTGTGCCGCTACCGACCCCGTCCGGCTTCATGACCGGAACTTACGGCATGGTCAGCGCGGCCGGGGAAGCATTCGACATCGAGATACCCGCCTTCTCGCTCGACACTCCACAGCAGGGACGGACCCTCAATTGAATCTTTACGCCTGCGCGGCAGGCTCCTGCACTTCCAAAGGGTCGAATACGTAGGTTGAGTTGCAGAACTCACACGTCACGGTGATCTTGTCGTTCTCAACCATGTGATCGCGGTCATTCTGCGAAAAGCTCCGCAGCATCCGCTCCACGCGTTCGCGCGAGCACGAGCACTGCGCGTGCAGATCCTTGCTGCGGAACACCCGCACGCCGCGTTCGTGAAACAGCCGGTAAAGCAGCTGCTCGGCGGAGAGCTCAGGATCCAGGAGCTCGATATCGTCGACCGTTTCGACGAGCGATCGCGCTTCTATCCAGGCATCATCCTCGCGCGGCGTTTCGAGCTCCATTCCCGCGGGAACATCGCCGGGATGAATATCGGGAACGCGCGCCCGCTCCGGCGATTTCGGAAGGAACTGCACCAAAAGACCTCCCGCGCGCCACTGGTGGCGGGCACCTATCCCATCCGCACGCAGCTCCTCGGCCACCGCGAGACGCACCCGCGTCGGGATCTGCTCCGAGCGCAGGAAATATTCGTGTGCGGCTTCTTGGAGGTCATTGCCAGCCAGTGCGACGATCCCCTGGTAGCGGGCCGTATCCGGCCCCTGATCGATGGTCATGGCAAGATGGCCATGGCCGAGCAATGCGCCGGTGCTGGTCGCGCCATTTTCCATCGCGCTTGCAACCCTCGCTTGATCGAACCGGGCACAGGCGCGCACCTTGCCCGGGGTGGTGTAATCAATCACCAGCATACGCACCGGCCCGTCGCTCTGGCTTTGCAGGATGAAGCGCCCCTCAAATTTGAGCGTCGAGCCGAGTAAAACGGTGAGCACGATCGCCTCTCCCACGAGCTTTGCCACCGGCGCAGGATAGCGATGGCGGGAGAGGATCGTGTCGATGGCGGGGCCGAACCGCACGACACGGCCGCGCAGATCGAGCGCCTCCACCTGAAACGGCAGAATGGTGTCATCGACGGACGTTGTCGCCGGCGCCCGCGTGGGGATAATGGGGTGAGGTTCTGACATCAGGCGCTCTGGAAGCACCACGTCAAAACGCCTTTTTGTGCGTGCAGACGGTTTTCGGCTTCCTCGAACACGACCGACTGCGGCCCGTCGATCACATCGTCTGTGACCTCCTCGCCGCGATGTGCAGGCAGGCAGTGCATGAATAATGCATCGGGTCTGGCGCGCGCCATGAGGCGCGTATTGATTTGATAAGGCCGCAGCAGATTGTGCCGGCGCTGGCCATCCCTGTCTCCCATCGATACCCAGGTATCCGTGACGATACAGTGGGCTCCTGTGACGGCTTCCTCCGGATCGCTCCCAATGCGGACCGGGGCGCCCGAGCGCTTGATCCAGTCGAGCAGCCACTTTTTCGGAGCAAGCTCCGGCGGTGTGGCCACGCGCAGCTCAAACTCGAAGCGCTCGGCGGCATGCATCCAGGAGGCAAGCACGTTGTTGGCATCGCCGCTCCAAGCGACTGCCTTGCCCCGGATGGGGCCGCGGCGCTCCTCGAAGGTCATGACGTCGGCGAGCACCTGACAGGGATGCGACCTCCGGGTGAGCCCGTTAATCACCGGAACGCTGGCGTGCCGGGCGAGCTCCGTCACGACCTCATGGTCGAGGGTGCGGATCATGATTGCATCAACATAGCGCGAGAGCACGCGCGCCGTGTCGGCGATCGTCTCGCCCCGGCCGAGCTGCATTTCCTGGCCGGTGAGCACGATGGTGCCGCCGCCGAGTTGCCGCATGGCGACGTCAAAGGATACCCGCGTGCGGGTGGACGGCTTGTCGAAGATCATGGCGAGCGTTCTGCCTTCGAGCGCCTGTCTCACCTCCGCCGGGCGTTCCTTCATCGCGCGTCCGGCCGCGATCATTCCGCGCAGCTCCTGCGCGGATATATCGACCAGGTCGAGAAAATGCCGCACGGCGCTCATCCGAGCGCTCCCTCCCGCTCCCGTTGCCGCGCGCACGCAATGCGCGCGCAGGCGCGATCGAGGCGCCCGACGGCGTCGCTTACCTCCGCCTCGGT
Source organism: uncultured Xanthobacteraceae bacterium (assembly GCA_955652925.1). Lineage (GTDB taxonomy): Bacteria > Pseudomonadota > Alphaproteobacteria > Rhizobiales > Xanthobacteraceae > VAZQ01. The sequence continues at coordinate 10,546 of CATPCO010000678.1, forward strand.
CACGACCAGCGGCGGCAGCAGGCGCACCACGTTGTCGCCGGCCGCAACCGTGATCATTTTCTCGTTGCGCAGTTCGTCGACCAGTTCTGTGCTTGGCACCACCGCGCGCAATCCGATGAGGAGGCCCTCGCCGCGGATTTCCACGATTACGCCGGGGTAGCGGTCTTTGATCTCCGCAAGCTTTTGCTTGAGGATGAGCGAAGTCCGCCGCACGCGGTCGAGGAATCCATCGGCGAGCATAACGTCGAGCACCGCTGCGGCCGCTGCCATGGCGAGCGGATTGCCGCCGAAGGTCGAGCCATGGGTCCCTGTGGTCATGCCCTTGGCGGCTTCATTGGTGGCAAGGCACGCGCCGACCGGGAAACCGCCACCAAGCGCCTTGGCAAGCGCCATGACGTCGGGCGCGACGCCGCAACGCTGATACGCGAACAGTTCGCCCGTGCGTCCCATCCCGGTCTGGACTTCATCGAACACGAGAAGGAGCCCGTTGTCATCGCACAACCGGCGCAGCGCACGCAGGAATTCGGGTGGCACGACGCGCACGCCACCCTCGCCCATGATCGGCTCGATCAGGATCGCAGCCGTTTGCGGTCCGATCGCTTTGCGGGTCGCGGGCAGATCGGCGAAGGGCATCTGGTCGAAACCATCGACCACGGGCCCAAAGCCGTCGAGATATTTCTTTTGCCCGCCGGCGGCGAGCGTGGCCAGCGTGCGCCCGTGGAAGGCGCCGTCAAACGTGATGATGCGATAGCGTTCCGGCTTTCCGCTCGCCGATTGGTATTTGCGCGCCATCTTGATCGCGCATTCCACCGCCTCGGCACCTGAATTGCAGAAGAAGGCGACATCAGCGAAGCTTGCCGCGCACAGCCGCTCGGCGACGCGCTCGCTCTCGGGAATGCCGTAGAGGTTCGAGGGGTGCCAGAGCTTCTTGACCTGCTCGGTGATCGCCGCAACGAGATGCGGATGCGCATGGCCGAGCGCATTGACCGCTACCCCGGACGTGAAATCGAGATAGCGTTCTCCGTTGGTCGCGACGAGCCATGCACCCTCGCCGCGCTCGAAGGCGAGATTGACGCGCGCGTAGGTCGGCAGCAGATGCGATTTCGCAAGTTCGCTCATGGGGACGCAGCCTTCAAATGAAATGTGCCGCCTCTCCTGGGCGGCACAATAGTCTATTTTATTGGCCAGCGGTCCGCTGTCAACACGAGTGGCGCGGCACGCTCTGAGGCGATTCCCCATCCGGCGATCGCAAGTGTGGATGATCGGGCGGAATCGGGCGGAACATGTGGATGCGGTCTGGCCGACTCTTGCGCCCGAGTCTCGCCATATTGTAGTTCTTCGATCGTCGAATACGACTATCCGTGCGGCGGACCAGTCAAGCGTAAATCGGTAGCGGGAGTATGCGTCGGGCCAACAGGTCGTTGCCCAGACCCGTAGTCGGATTCTGTCCGGACATCGCCGCGACGGCCACTGCCGAGGAATTGAGGCATGAGCTGGAATGACGAACGCGTCGAGACATTGAAGAAGCTGTGGGCCGAAGGCTTTTCAGCGAGTCAAATTGCCGCAGAGCTCGGCGGGGTCACGCGCAACGCGGTGATCGGGAAGGTACATCGGCTCGGCCTTTCCGGCCGGGCCAAATCGCCGAGTTCGCCTGCACCGCGACCACGCAAGCCACGCAGCGCCACCCCGATGCTGCGGGTTTCGCGTTCGGCCATCCGGGGCAACACCGCGCTCGCACACGCGTTCGACCTTGATGCGGAGCCGGAGCCCGAGCACGCTGATAATGTCATTCCGATCGGGCAGCGCCGCAGCCTGTTGGAGTTGACCGAAGAGACATGCCGGTGGCCGATCGGCGATCCCGGCAACCCGGATTTCTATTTTTGTGGGGGTCCACCGATCGGCGGCTTGCCCTATTGTGCCTATCACTCGCGTATCGCCTATCAGCCCGTCAATTTGCGCCGCGATCGCCGGACGGCACGAGGCTAAAGACGCGGCAGAGGCCGTAGGTTCGCACTTCGCGAGACCCAACGCTGTGCCCCGTTGCTCGATGTTGGGTCTCGTGAAGCACTCGACCCAACCAACCCCAGGCTGCGCTCTCAGCATGCCGCTTTATCCATGCACCACGATATGCTCCATTAGACCTTTCCTGCTGGGCGCTGCGAGTGAGTTCGTCGCGACCAGCCCACACGCATTGGAAAGCCGATGGAGAAGATCGCAAAAAGCAATCGATTGCCAAAATCTCGAGCTACCGCGCAGCACGGCACAACAGTAACCCGCCCCTCGCGCCCGCAAGCCGAAGATGCCGTCCGAACGCTCATTCGATGGGCCGGCGACAATCCCGACCGGGAAGGCCTGATCGGAACGCCGGCGCGTGTGGTCAATGCCTATGAAGAGTGGTTTGCGGGTAATTTCGAGGACCCGCGCGAATACCTCAAGCGCACTTTCGAGGAGGTCGCAGGCTATGATGAGATCGTGCTCTTACGGGACATTCGATTTGAATCGCACTGCGAGCATCACATTGCCCCGATCATCGGCTGGGTTCATATCGGCTATCTTCCGCGCGATCGCGTGGTCGGAATATCCAAGCTCGTTCGCCTCGTCGATGTCTATGCCAAGCGGCTCCAGGTTCAGGAGAAAATGACGGCCGAGATCGCAAAATGCCTAAACAGTGTTCTCAAGCCGTTTGGGGTTGGCGTGGTGGTGGAAGCGGCGCATGAATGCATGACGACCAGAGGCGTGCACAAAACCGACGTGACCATGGTCACGAGTTGCATGCTGGGCTCGTTTCGGACCCATGCCGAGACGCGCCAGGAATTTCTGGCGGCAATTAACCTGCGAGGGGTTCCACGCAACGGCGGTTCCAGCGTCTGATCGAGGAATTCGCAGGGCGGAAGTCTTACCGAGTCAGAAAGTCGCAGGACGAGGCATTTCAAGAATCAATTACCCCAGTGTGATTCACGATCGCTAGGCCGAAGCCCGCGTAGCCCGCCGTCCCGCAAGCCGCCTTGCTCAACCTCGATGGCGGATTAGCGCCATCCGCGTTCAGCGGATGCGCTAATCCGCCCTACTTTCAGCTTGCCAGTTTGAGCAGACGGCCAAAGAAGCCCGTGCCGGCGCGCACGGCCGTGACGTGACGGCGCAGCCACGCGTCGAGCCCGAGGCTTCGCCCAGCGGCATGCAGTGCAAACATGAACATCACGATCGCGAGAAATACGTACGACCAGGGCCACTCGGGCGGGTCGCCGGGACGATACATGCCGAGCCAGAGATGCAGCACAAATACGATCGCAAGCGCGCTGACCAGGCGCACGCCAAACCCGAGGATGAGAGAGACCGCGAACGTGAGCTCCGCAAGGAAGATGATGGGGTTGAGGATGTAGAGGTACGGCAGATAGAATTCCGTTACGAGCCGGCGGTGGAAGGCGAAGGCTGCGCGGTTGCCGAGCTGCTCGGTCCAATACTGCAGAGCACCCGAGACCGGCAAAGGCAGCTTCCACAGCATTCCCTGAAACCACATTCCCCCGATGGCGACGCGCACGAACCACGTTGCGACATTCGATGGCGTGCGTTGCGCGGGGTCATCCCGCCAGTTCTTAATTGCAATGACGATGCTCGCAAGGAGGAGAGCGAGAAACAGAGCGACAAGGAAATACTTCAAGGAGCCAAGCTTGTTGTGATCCTCCGTATTTCCGATCAGGAAATCCCAAAAATCAGAAAGCGGATTGGGCAAATTAGAAAGCGGATTCGGCATAGTGCCTCTCCCCGGGCGTGGTGGCGGCCTGCGAACGCTCCATTGCCGGAAAACGGGCGAGCATTGGCCCGACAATTGATCCGTCAAGATCGATGGTGACCGGCTCGATCTCGCTGCTGCGCTCCGTCACGACTCCAATGGCGCTTGCATGCACATATGACGCCTCGCGCAGCGCATCAACGCACGCTCGCGCACGTTCGAGCGGGACTGCGGCGAGGAGGCCGCCGGCCGTTTGCGGATCGAAAAGGAGCGGATAGAGCGGATGCTTGGCAGCAGCCTCAGGCGCGCGGATTGCACGCCGAAGGCGCACATTCTGCGGCTGCAGCGATGAGAAGATGCCCATCTCCACGCTCTCACGCGCTCCTTCGAGCAGCGGCACGCGGCTGATTGCGATGGTCACATCCACGTCCGAGGCTCGTACCATCTCGATGAGATGCCCGAGGAGGCCGAAGCCGGTCACGTCAGTGGCAGCATGGGCATCGTGCCCACGCAGAATTTCCGCGGCACGGCGATTCGACTGGATCATGTGTTCATAGGCCGCCATGACCCAGCGCGCGCGGGCCTTGCCCCGCATGTCGGCCGCGAGCAAAGTGCCGGTGCCGATCGGTTTTGTGAGGATCAGAGCGTCGCCGGCGCGCAGTCCCCCTTTGCGCAACGCCGCTGCGCGTGAGACGAGGCCGTTGACGGCGAACCCGAGCGACAGCTCCGCTCCTTCGCTGGTATGACCCCCAACCAACGCACAGTCTGCCTCCCGCAGCACTTCGTTGGCGCCGAGCAGCATCGCCGACAGATCCGCCTCCACCTTGGATTCGAGCCCGAACGGAACCGTGGCGATGGCGAGCGCCGATTGCGGCTCGCCGCCCATGGCGTAGATGTCGCCCAGCGCGTGATTGGCCGCGATCTTGCCGAACAGGTAGGGATCGTCGAGCATGGAGCGGAAATAATCAACCGTTTGCACGGAAAGCTTTTCACCGCCGGTGTCGACGAGCGCCGCATCATCGGGCGCGTCGAGGCCTGCGATAACATCCGCGCGTGGCGCCGGCGCAATTGCGGATAGCGCGCGTGCGAGCACGGTCGCGCCCACCTTGGCGCCGCAACCGCCGCACCTCATGGCAATGGCGGAGATCTCTTTGAGCGCTGATTGATCCGCGAGTGGAGAAGCTGGACGAACAGCCGGCTTGGGCATTTCCGGGAGTTCATTGAATTTGCGCATGAAGCGCCGGTCGATCCAATCCTTCCAGCGCCACACCCATGTCCCCGAAAACACCACCCCGTTGCGGGTACCGACCGCATGCGCATCGCCGGTCGAGACCAGGTACATCGCGTCGCGCTGGGGATGGAATGGCCGAGGCGACCTGCGCGTGAGCAGGCGGCGAATATTGTGCGCAAGAACAGGCCCGGCGCGCACGGCGTAAACCCCCGATTTCGGCAGCTGTCGCGAAGGAAACGAGATGATATCGCCGGCCGCGAACACGTCCCCGCGTCCCGCTGCGCGCAGATCAGGCTCGACGCGAAGGAAACCACACTCGTCGAGCGCAAGTCCCGTGCTTGCAAGCCAGGCAGGTGGTCTCGCTTGGGTGGTCCACAGCACCTCATCGACGTCGATTGGCACGCCACGTTCCAGAACGAGACGACGGGCTTCGACTCGCGTGACCGCCGCTCCTGCCACAACGGAAATACCACGCGCCGCGAGAATGTCGCGGAAGGTGGCGCGAAAGGTCTTCGGAAATGTCGCCAGGATATCCGGCGTGTCTGTGACGAGCATGAATGCGAGCCCGTTCGGACTAAATCCTGCCGAGGCGGCGTCCCGGCGCAGCCGGTGCGCGACGGAAAGTAGAAGCTCGACGCCGCCTGCTCCCGCGCCCACGATCGCGATGGAGGCACGGCCTTTCTTCTCCATTACGCGCGCCTTGAGCGCCAAGAACCGGTTGAGAAAGCCGTCGATCGGTTTCACCGGAATGGCATGCTCGCTCGCGCCCGGAATTTGCGCCGTGTTCGGCGTAGAACCGATATTGATGGACAGAACGTCGTAAGGCACCGGCGAGCGCTGCCGGCAGATGACTAGTCGGTTGGTCAGATCGAGGCCAACAGCTTCATCTTGATAGAGCCGGGCGCCGGCAAACCGTGCCAGCGGCCCGGTGTCGATATGCGCCTCGTCGAACTGATAGTGGCCGGCAATCAGACCCGGCAGCATGCCCGAATAGGGCGTGTGCACTTCGCGCGTGATCAAGGTGAGACGCACACCGGGAAGAGGAGCCATGCCGAACATTCTCAGCACGGCCACATGCGCGTGCCCGGCGCCGACGAGAACCACGTCCTTGATGACGGGATGCGCTGATGACTGCATGCACGTGCGGGCCCCTCTCCCGCCTCACCTACAATGCGCAGGTGCGAAATCCGGCAATGACATCATTGCGATCAGGCGTGAAGAAATTACGGTAGCCGGGGCGTGCGATGCGCGCGCTGGTCGCGAAACTTCCACCGCGCAGCACCTTACGGGAATTGAACCAGGGCTGAGAATAGTCCTCATAAGGGTCGGCGGAAAAGCCGGCAAACGGCACGAATTCGGACGCCGTCCATTCCCACACATTGCCGATCATGTGCCGGCACCCGAACGCGCTGTCACCGGCTGGGCATCCCACAACATCGATTGCGCCGTCGAACGCAAAATCGAGATTGGCGTGCGCGGGGGTTGGCGCTGCCCCGCCCCAGGGCCACTGCCGTTTGCGATGCGAGAGACGGTCCCCGTCCGGCTCGCCGACGGCGGCGGCTTCCCATTCGGCCTCGCTCGGCAACCGCCGCTTCGCCCAATTGCAGAAGGCTTGTGCTTCGTACCAATTGACGAACGTCACCGGTGCGTGCGGCGCGAGTGGCTCAACTGCGCCATGGCGGCGCCAATTCCACCCAAAGCTACAGCCAGAACAGCTGCCTTGTTTTTCAAGCCAGTAGACCGGCCGTTTTGCGTCAACCTGTTCGCGCCAGGCCCACCCGGCGGCGCTCCAGAATTCCGGACGGCCATAACCGCCTTCCTCCACAAACGCGGCAAACTCCGCATTCGTCACCGGCGCCTTGGCGATGCGAAACGGCGCAAGCGCGACCTCGTGCTGCCATTTCTCGTTGTCGAAAATGAAACCGTCCTCGGGTGATGACCCCAGGCGCCACGTCCCGCCGAGTATTTGCACATCGCCCGGCCAATGATCCTTTACCGACGCGACGGGGTCCCTACTCGCTTCCGGCGGCCCATATCCCAGCGTCTGGCGGGTATAGGCGAGCGCCTCGACATGCATGTCCTCATGCCGGATCGCAAGCTCATAAAAATAGCGTCTTGGAGCATCGATCGATCGGGTCAGCGAATCGAGCTGCCTTCCGAGCACATCGTCGAGATAGCGGAAGACGCCGCTGCGATCGGGCAGGTCCAAATCCCACCGGGTGTCATGGGCCACCGTGCTTGAATTCCACAGGAGATCGGCACGCTCGATCAGCGGTGCGAGCCCGTGGGCATGGCGCAGCGTCCAATACTCGTGAAACCAGCCCACATGCCCAATCTCCCACAACACCGGATTGACGATCGGAAGCATGGGCCCCATCAACTGCTCTGTGGAGAGGTCCTGCGTGAGCCGGCGCGTGCGCTCGCGCGTCTGGCACAGCTGCGAGCACAGCTCGACGGACGTGGCGCCACTCGTCGGACGATCGATGAGATCAGGCTGCATGAAAATAATTCTTATCACACCGGCGCGCTCGTCGTCACGTTCCGGCAATGCCACCACCAGCTCGCGCTGGACGCGCATTTTGCGCGAGCTTGGTCATAGGGTTTACGTAGCAACCAAATACAATGGCGAGCGCGCGGATCTGATGATCGCGCTGCATGCTTGGCGCAGCGCAGAGAGCATCCGGAGCTATCGCGAGCTCTATCCTGATCGGCCGCTGATCGTGGCCTTGAGCGGAACCGATATCAACGAGTACATCGAGCGCGACCCCGGCCCGACGCTGCGCTCGCTTGCATGCGCCGACCGGCTGGTCGCGCTACAGGAGCTCGCACGCAAACGCGTGCCCGGCCGATCTAGACGCAAAGTTCGCGTCATTTATCAGTCGGCTGCTGCGTTCCCCGGCGCGCATGGGGCAACTGCACGCGGGTTCGACGTCGCCGTCATCGGGCATTTGCGCGAAGTGAAAGATCCCTTGCGCGCGGCGCATGCCGCGCGCCTTCTACCTGCGAGCTCGCGTCTTCGCATCGTACACTTCGGGGCAGCTGAGACGCCGCAGTGGCGCGAGCGGGCGCAGGCCGAAATGCGGCGCAACCCGCGCTATCTGTGGCGAGGAGACCGGCGCCGCGCGGACGTCCGCCGGCTGCTTGGCCGCGTGCGGGCGATGGTTCTCTCATCCCGCAGCGAGGGAGGCGCCAATGTCATCTCGGAGGCCATCGTCGCGGGGGTCCCGATACTGGCGTCGCGGATTGAAGGCTCGGTCGGACTGCTTGGGCGCAATTATCCCGGCTACTTTCCGGTCGGGGACACGCAGGCTTTGGCGCGACTGTTGCATCGAATCGAGACCGATGCAGGTTTCCTCCAGTGCTTGCGCCGCGCGATCGCGCACCGCGCCCATTTCTTCCGTCCCGGGCGTGAAAAGGCCGCCTGGAAAAAACTCATTTCAGAAATCGCGCAATCTCTATAATCGGCTCTAAACACTATCGGCCGTACTCTCCTTCCCCCGGCTCGATCGGCGCGCTCTCCACGTCGGTTGGCGCAATGGAGGGAATTGGCTCAATGGGCGGCAGATGCGTGCCGCGCAGTGCCAGCCCGCATTCCCGCGCTCCGAGAATGAGGAGCGAAAGCGCGAAGGGGACGATATAGTAGAGCAGGCGGAACAGGAGCAGCCCTGCGAGCAGATCCTCCCGGTCGAACTGCCAGAGCGCAACCAGCATGGCTGCATCGAATACGCCAATGCCGCCCGGCGCATGGCTCGCGAAGCCGAGCAGCGTCGCCGAGACAAAAATGACGGCGAGCGTCACGAAATTGAGGTTCGGCTCCTCCGGCATGAGCATGTACATGGCCAGCGCGCAAAAGCCGAGATCGATGATGCCGATCGCGATCTGTAAGAGCGTCAGCGGACCGTCCGGCAGTATCACATGCCAGCCGCTGCGCCCGACAATGCGCGGCCGCCGCCAGACCCAGACGACATAGAGCACGAGCAGAACGAGGACGAGGATCGCGCCAAGGCGGTTGAGCCAGGGCGGAAGCTGGTCAATGGCGGTCGCGGCAAGCGGCACGTAGAGAATGCCGAGGCCCAGTACGGTCGCGTTGCCAAGCCAGAACGTTAGTCCCGCGATGAAGCAGATCTTAGCGACGTCAGCAGCGGTCAATCCCCAGGCCGAATAGATGCGGTAACGCACCGCGCCTCCGGTGAGCACGCTTGCGCCCACGTTATGGCCGACAGCGTAGCTGGTGAAGCCCGCGAGTGCGGCGCCCCAATAGGGCACGTCGTCTCTACCGATCGTTCGCAATGCGAACAGGTCATAGAATGTCAGGGTGA
>CATPCO010000679.1 GCA_955652925.1 uncultured Xanthobacteraceae bacterium
AATCCCTGGACAGCGGATTGAGGGTAAAGCCGTGCCAAATGCGACGTTCCGTGCTTACTGGATCGTCCGCATGCGCGGACGATGACGACCGAGAGGCTGATGATGCGTCTTAAATTAGCGCCCATGGGGTCAAGCCCGCGGATGACGCTTCTCAGTTAGCGATCACTGAACCAATATGACGAAACACGCTTTAGCTAAGCTAGAGGGTTCCTACTGCGGGATTGTGATACCGGTCGCCTTGATGAGGGCCGACCATTTCTCGCTATCGGACCGCATGGTCGCCAGCATGGCCGCCGGCGTGCTGCCGACAGTCTCCAGCCCTTGCTCCTTCATGTGCTCACCGAATTTCGGATCGTGAACCGCAGTATCAACCTCGCGCGCAAGCCGCTCCACGATGTTGTGCGGTGTCTTGCCAGGTGCCAGCAGACCGAACCAGCTCATCATCTCGTATCCGGGCACGCCGGCTTCTTCCATGGTCGGCACATCGGGGAGGAGCGCCATGCGTTCTGGCGACGCTACCGCAAGAACCCTCAACTTTCCGCCTGCTGACATCGATTTCGCCGAAGGAGGGCCCGTGAACATCAGATCAACCGTCCCCGCCACCACGTCCGTCATCGCCTGCGCGGTGCCGCGGTAGGACACCTGATTGATCTGCGTCCCGGTCATGAACTTGAACAATTCCATGCTCATGTGCATGGCGGTGCCCAGCCCGATCGATGCGTAGTTGAGCTTGTTTGGATGCGCCTTGGCGTAGGCAATCAGCTCACGCACGTCGTGCGCCGCGACTTTGGGGTTGGTCACCAATACCACGTAGAGCCTGGCGATGATGCTGATTGGCGCGAAGTCGGAAAACGAGTCGTAGGTCAGGTTGTGATAGAGGCTCGGGTTGATCACGAGATTGCTGTCGACCGCCAGCATCAGCGTGTAGCCATCGGGCGCCGCGCGGGCGACGTTGCCCGCCGCAAGGCTGCCGTTGGCACCGGGCATATTCTCCACGACCACCGACGCTCGCATCTGCTGCGAAAGCCGATCGCCCAGCGCGCGCGCGATCAGATCGACCGCGCCACCTGCGGGTTGCGGCAGGACGAGCTTTATGGGACGCGATGGATAGTCGTCGGCGCGAACCTTTTGTCCGCTGCAAAGCAGGAGTGCTGACACGAGGCACGCGACGGCGATGCGCATAGGCGTGACCCGTTGATGCGTTTGTCAGAACGCCGCTCGCGCCGGCGCGTTCGAGCGCGCCGGCACTTTCGATTTGGCAGGCTCACCGGGAGGAAACGGCGCCCGCAATCCCGCCTGCACCATGAGCGGGAGCACGCCGGTGTTCCACTGGGCAAGCTCGTTCTTGTAATCAACCCAGGAGATCAGACAGCCGTCAACGCCGATATTGGCAAGCTTGCCGAGCTCGTCCACAATCTGCTCCGCGGTGCCGACCAGCGGATATCCGCCGTGGCCGGCGATGAAATGCGCCTTGTGGCCGTCGAGCGTCTTGTTGTCGAGCGTCTCGGTGTGCATGCCGAAGATGCGCAGGAGATTTCCCGCGGCTTCCCAGTCGCCCTTCTCCACCACGTAATAGTTGAGATAATCCTTGGCTTCCTTTTCGGTCTCCCGGCACACCACATAGACGTGAATCCAGATCCGGGTCTCGCGCCCGTGCGAGCGGGCCAGCTGTTTAAGGTGCGCGATCTGGGCGCGTGCGCCTTGCAGAAAAGTCCGATCCTTGAGGATCACGAAATTCATGTCGCAATAGCGGGTCGTGAAATCCTGGGCGGCGGGTGATCCGCCGGCATTCATGATGGGCGGATGCGGCTTCTGGATCGGCTTGGGCTGGCTCCAGACCGAAAGCGCATCGAAACTCTCGCTCTTGAAGTCGAACTCTTCCTCAGCCATCCACGCTTTCTTCAGAAAATCCAGCCATTCGGTTGCGAATTTGTAGCGGTCGTCGTGCGGACGCATGTGGGCGCCGAACATGTCGAACTCGTTCTTGAACCAGCCGCACACCACATTGAGAGCAAAACGCCCGTTGCTGACGTGATCGATGGTCGCGGCCATCTTGGCCACCATGAGCGGATGAACGAGCGGCACGTGACAGGTGGCAAGCACCGTGACGTAGCGCGTCAGCGCCGCGATGGCGGACGCCCAGGTAAAACTTTCGAATGTCACGGCGTTGAAATTGCTGGGCCCGCCATAGCCTCGCCAGCGGCCGACCGGCAGGACCGCTTCCATTCCGGCGCGGTCGACGGCCTGGGCGATCTCAACCGTGTCCGGCCAATTGAGCCGCCAGGCCTCCGGCACCGTGGTGATGGTGGAACCATGGCTGCAGTTGAACGCCATGACGCCGAGCTTCATGCGGTTGCCGCCGAACAAACGCGCTCGGGCGGTGTAGTCTGCGTTGGGCAGGGCAGGATTCATCAGGGGATTTTCAATCCCAGCGTCGACACTCATGTCAATAGGGCGTGAACCACATCCACGTTATCCATTTTGCGGGCTATGATTGCGGCACCCCGAGTAACAGAAATCGAAAGCGTCCAGTCGACAATCTGATGCGCGGCCAAGATTGGCCGCTGCCTTTCAAGGAGACTGATCATGTCAAAGCTTGCCTGCATTTTGACCTTAGGCGCGCCTCTAGTGCTTAGCGTAATGGCAGCGACGGCGCAGACCGCGATTCCGGACCTGCGGGGTACCTGGAAGGGCGAAAGCGAGTCGATCGTGCTCAACGCCGGCAATCCACATCACCCACCGGCTTCGTCGAACGAGCCGGAGCTGCGAAGCGTGGCATTTACGCTGGTGGTCGACAAACAGGAGGGCCGGCGTTTTTCCGGCATCTTCTCTTCAGCGCGCAGCAGCGAGAAGGTGATTGCAGTCATTTCCCGCGGCGGCACGATCTTCCTCGCCGACGACGAGGGCTATACCAGTGGAACCATGCTTGCGCCGAACCGCATGGAGCTTTGCTACCTCCACGTTTCGTCCACGGCGCGCGTTGCATCCTGTGCCGAGCTGACCAAGCAGCCGTAGCAGCCGTAGGGTGTGCAAAGGCGCCCTCGGATTATCGCCGAACCAGCACATCCTTTCGTGCGGCGCCGTGCGCACGCGTGGAGAGGACCGCGTGGGCACGGCGCGGACGCAGTCAAATTTGCGCAGACTGCGTAAACTTGTCTGCGTCGCGCGCCTTTGCCCACCCTACCCGCTGACCAAGCAGCCGTAATCATACGCAGGTGTAGCCGCCGTCCATGACCAGGTCGGCGCCGGTCATGAACGAGGACTCATCGCTCGCCAGGAACAACGCGCCGTTTGCGATCTCGTCCGGCTGGCCAAGCCGGC
>CATPCO010000680.1 GCA_955652925.1 uncultured Xanthobacteraceae bacterium
CGAGAGGAATGATGCGAGCTTCACGACGGCCGTCTTGCCGCGCAGCGCGCGCGACGCATGGCCCCCGCAGGAGCGCGCCTCGATGTCCAGCCACAGCAACCCTTTCTCGGCAACCGCGAGCGCCATGAAGCCCGGCCCTTCACCGCTGATGAGAAAATCGCCGGCAAGATCGGGGCGCTTGCGCAACAGAAAAACCGTGCCGCGTTCACCGAACATCACTTCGTCGGACACGGCGGTCATGCTGAGGCGCCCGTTCCAGGCGTGCCGCTGCCGGTGAAGCGCCGCACTTGCGACGCACATGGCGGCAAGCGCGCCCTTCATGTTCCCCATGCCCAGCCCGTAAAGGCGTCCGTCCCGGCGCGTCACGCGCAGCGCCGGAACGGTCCAGGCGCTCTCGTCGCCCGCTTCCATGGTGTCCATGTGGGCGTTGAAGACGACGTGGCGCCCGCCACCCGCGCCCGCAATCTGCGCGACCACATTGGGCGCCTCGTCGTCCAGTCTGACGATCTCGCTCGCGATATCTTTGGTGGCAAAGTAGGTGCGCACCACTTCGGCTGCTTCGGCCGTGCGTCCGGGTGGGTTGACACTCTCGGCTGCAACCAGTTCTGCGCATAACCGGACCAACTCCTCGCGCGCAGCATCGATGCCCCTGCAAACTACATCGGCAAGATTGCTGCTCATGCCGCGCCCCGCGACAGGATCACGTCAGCTGGCCCACGGCCCACAATGGCGCGGTAGGTCTCTGGGTCGGTTGCACCTTCTGTCCCGAATACCAGGACGCGGCTCTCATGCGAGAGGCGCAGGCTCCCGCGCGCCGTCGTGTCAGCGCAGGCCTGCAACAGCGCCGCAAGACCGCCCACGGCTGATTCACCCGCGACAATCGGATCATCACCGCAGCGGCCAGCGGCCAGGAGCCGCATGCAATCAGCTGCCGCCTCATCGTCGATGGTCGCAAACGCGTGCGCGCCCGTTGCAAGAATCCGCCAGGCAAGCGGTGAAACTTCACCGCAGGCAAGCCCGCCCATGATGGTGTCGAGCGCGCCTTCGGCCGGTATCGGGCGTCCCGCCCTGGCGCTGCGAAAGAAGCAATCAGCCTTCTCCGGCTCGACCACGACCAGCCGCGGCCGGGCGGTCCCGTACCTTTCCCACAGATAGGCACACACCGCAGCCGCGAGACCTCCGACTCCCGCCTGCACAAAAACGTGCGAGGGCAGGGCAGGGCATTGGGATGCCGCCTCATCAATCAAGAGCGTATAGCCCTGCATGACATTGCGCGGCACATCTAAGCCGCCTTCACTCGAAGTATCGGGCACAACCTGCCACCCATGCTTTGCGGCATCGGATGCCGCCTTGCGCACCGCATCATCGAACGTTCCGGGAATGCGCTTGACTTGAGCGCCATAGGCTTCGATGGCGCGGATGCGGCCTTCGCTCACGCTGTCGGGCAGGTAGATCACGCATCGGCAGCCAAACGTCCGGGCCCCCCAGGCAACGGAGCGTCCATGATTGCCGTCCGTTGCCGCGGTGACGGTCACGCTGGATGCGTGGTCGGCATAGCGGGGGGATGCGATGTCGGATGCAGAGGCCTGCACGCCCGCGCGTTCGAAGATATGGCGCTGGAGCACGCGCAGCACTGCGTAGGCGCCACCCAGTGCCTTGAAGCTGCCGGTGCCGAAGCGGCCGCTTTCGTCCTTGTAGAGAATCTCAGCAATGCGCGCGGCGGACGCAAGCTTCGGGAGCCGGCGCAGCGGTGTTGGATGATACCCCGGCCATGACGTGATCTCGCGCTTTGCCTGCTCGAAGGCAGAAAGATTGAGAACCTCCCCGCGCCCATTGCAGGAATAAGCTTCTGCACGAGCGACACGCGGATTGGCTAATACCCGCAAACCGGTGGAACGAAGCAGCATCAACGGTCACAGAACGGCAAGCGCGGCGTTGCGCACATCCGTGATCAGCATGTACGAGGGCGCATGAGTGATGCAGAGCGGCGGCCGGGCATTCTTCACCGCGAGTTGCGGCGTGAGACCGCAGGCCCAGAATACCGGGAGCTCGTCGTCGGCGACCTCGCTATCTCCGACATTGTGGTAGCGCTTGCTCAGATCGACCCCGATCTGACCCGGATTGCCGATGTGGACCGGCGCGCCGTGCACATTCGGAAAGCGCGAGGTGACCTGGACCGCTCGGATGGCGTCGGCGGGCTTGAACGCGCGCATGGTGACGACCAGCGGCCCTTGAAAGGGACCGGCCGGAACCGTTGCAATGTCCGTTACATACACCCCGGCAACATTGCCGCGTTCGAGAAACCTCAGTCGCAAACCGGCCTGCTGCAGCGCTTCTTCGAAGGAGAACGAGCAGCCGAGCGCGAAGGTGATCAGATCGTCGCTCCAGATTGAGCTGATATCGGAGAGTTCTTGAACGAGCTCACCGTCACGAAAGACGTGATAGCGCGCGATATCCGTGCGGATATCGAGATCCTCAGCGAGAGCAGGCAGTCTTGCATCGCCAGGATCGGAGCGCGCGAGCAAAGGGCACGGCTTTGGGTTGCGCTGGCAATAAAGCAAGAAGACTTCCGCGTATGCGCGCGGGAGAATGCAGACATTGGCCTGCACGTAGCCTCCAGCAATCCCCGCGGTGTAGCCGGCATAGGCGCCGGACCGGATGGCGCGGCGCGCCGCGCGCGCATCGCCGCGGTCCCAGCTGCCGATCTGCGGAGGTAACTGCAATTCCACGCTGGACATCACCCCGATAACACTTCCATCCTTGGGCATGCGACGCTTTGCACATGGTGCATGCATCGCATCGCCTATATCCGTCAACACCCCCACCCTTACGCTCCCCCGCTCGCGGGAGCTCGCGGGGGAGAGAAGGGTGGGGGCGCCTGGCAAGGATCAGCAGCAGGGGATTTCATGAGCAGGTTCGGTTTGCGCGCAATAGTCCTGTGCACGTTGGCGTTCCTCGGCGTCACGGTTGTGAGTGCATTCGCGCTGGAGGACGTCACCCTCATCACGGATTTCGGCTTCAATGGCCGGCACGCCTATTTTTTCGTATCGATCGAGAAGGGCTACTACCGGGATGTGGGCCTGGATGTGAAGGTCGTCAGGGGGCAGGGCTCGGTCGATGCAATTCGGCAGGTGGGCGCCAATAATGCAATCGTCGGGTTTGCGGATGCGGGCTCATTGGTGCTCGCGCGCGGCAACGACCAGATCCCGGTCAAGCTCGTCGCCATCGTCTACGCGCGGCCGCCCCAGGCGATTTTCTGTCGCGAGGATTCAGGGCTCAAGCAACCCAAGGACCTCGAAGGTGTCTCTATCGCCAATCCCGCGGGTGGCGCAACCGTCGACATGTTTCCCATCTACGCCAAGGCCGCGGGCTTCGATGCTGCCAAGGTGAAATGGGTGATTGCCGGCAGTGATGCGCTGCCGGGACTGCTCGCCAGCAATCGCGTGCCTTGCGTCGGGCAGTTTACCGTGGGCGAACCGCTGTTGCGCATGCAGGTTGCGCCAGCCAGGCTCGTGCGCTTCGCCTTCGCGGATGCCGGCGTGAGCTTTTACGGCAATGGCATCATCGCGACCGACACGACCATCGCGACCAAACCCGATCTGATCCGCCGCTTCGTAGCCGCGACCATCCGCGGAATGAAGGACGCATTCGCCGATCCGGGGGAGGCCGGTCGCATCATCAACAAATATCACCCGACGATCGATGTCGCGGTCGGAAGGGGTGAAACCGAAGCAGTGGCGGAGCTGGCGCAGGTCAAGGACCAGCCGCTCGGCATGGTCGATCCCGCGCGCATCGATGAAACCATCAACGTCGTCAATAGCGTCTTCAAGCTCAAGATGCCGGTGACCAGAAACGACGTCTGTGCGCCCGGATTCGTAAGCCCGTAAGGGTGGGGAAACTCGCGTGCTCACCTGC
>CATPCO010000681.1 GCA_955652925.1 uncultured Xanthobacteraceae bacterium
CCCCGGATGTCCAGGTCATGGGAGGCAAGCTGAAATCCCGCACCCAGCGTGTCGAGCGATTGCAGCACTTGCAGCCGCCGCTCGGCTTGCGGCGTGATTTTTTGCGATGCCGGCAACGTGAATAAGGAGTAAGCGCGCACCTTGGACCGGCCAACGCGGCCGCGCAGCTGATAGAGCTGAGATAAACCGAAGCGATCGGCGCGGTGAACAATCAGGGTGTTTGCATTCGGAATATCGAGTCCCGATTCCACGATGGCGGTCGACAACAGCAGATCGTATCTGCCGTCGTAGAAGGCGGACATGATGTCCTCCAACACGGTCGAGGGCATCTGGCCGTGCGCGACGGCAACCCGCATTTCCGGGACGTGCCGGTCGAGAAAATCCTTGGCTCCTGAAATATCTTCGATGCGCGCACAGACATAAAAAGCCTGACCACCGCGGTAGCGCTCACGCAAAAGCGCTTCGCGGACAATCACCGCATCGAACGGGCTCACGAATGTGCGCACCGCAAGCCGATCGACGGGAGGCGAGGCGATGATCGAGAGCTCTCGTACGCCCGAAAGCGCAAGCTGCAAGGTACGCGGGATGGGGGTTGCCGTCAGCGTCAGTACGTGGACTTCGGCGCGCAGCTGCTTGAGCTTTTCCTTGTGTGCGACCCCGAAATGCTGCTCCTCATCAATGACGAGAAGCCCGAGATCGCGAAATTTGATGGATTTGCCAAGCAGCGCATGCGTGCCGACCACGATGTCGATCGTGCCGTCTGCTATGCCTTTCTTCACGCGCGTAAGCTCTTTGCCCGAGACCAGCCGGGAAGCCTGGGCAACGTTGACGGGAAAGCCGCGGAAGCGCTGCGTGAACGTGCTGGCGTGCTGGCGGGCCAACAGGGTTGTTGGAACAACGATCGCGACCTGCTTGCCTTGCATCGCGGTGACGAAAGCGGCACGTAGCGCAACTTCGGTTTTGCCAAACCCGACATCTCCGCAAATCAGCCGATCCATGGGGCGGCCAGAGGCGAGCTCGGAAAGGACAACATCAATTGCGGCCTGCTGGTCCTCGGTTTCTTCATAAGGAAACGCGGCACAGAACTCGTCATAGGGGCCCGGCTCCACTGACAACTGCGGCGCTTCGCGCAGCTGCCGCTCGGCCGCGATCTTGATCAGCTCGTTCGCAATCTCGCGGATGCGGTTCTTCATCCGCGCCTTGCGGGCCTGCCAGGCGCCGCCGCCAAGGCGGTCGAGATCGATCGCGGTCTCTTCCGAACCGTAGCGCGAAAGGAGCTCGATGTTTTCCACCGGCAGGAACAGTTTGTCGCCACCGGCATAGTGCAGTTCGAGACAGTCATGCGGCGCGCCGGCAGCCTCGATTGCCCGCAACTGCACGAACCGGCCGATGCCATGATCGACGTGAACGACGAGGTCACCCGCGGAAAGGCTGGTCAGTTCGGAAATGAAATTTTCCGCGCGCCGCGTCGAGCGGCGTGGCCGCACCAGGCGATCGCCGAGAATGTCCTGCTCGCTGATGATGGCCGCATCGGCGGTTTCGAACCCGGACTCAAGACCCAAGACGGCGAGCGCGACGCTCCTCTTCGGCAGCCGCGTAGCTTCCTGCCATGAGGCGACCGCCGTGAGGTCCGCGAGCCCGTGATCCGCGAGCACGTGGGACATGCGCTCACGCGCGCCTTCGCTCCAAAGCGCGACGGTTACCCGTTTGCCGGCGGCCTGCAGCCCTTTGACATGCTCCGTCACTGCCTCGAACACGTTGCGGCCTGGCTCCGCACGCTCCACGGCAAAATTGCGCCCCTGCTTGGCAGCGAGCTCGACGGCCCCCTGCCCTTGCGGAAGGCTGAATGGCGTAAGCTTCACGAGCGGCACATGATCGAGCCGCTCACGCCACTCGGCCTCCCCGAAGTAGAGCCGCTCCGGCGGCAACGGCTTGTAAGGGGGGCTGCCATTGCGCTGCCCCAACGCCTGTTGACGCGCCTCGTAATAGTCGCTGATCTGAACAAGCCGCTCGCGCGCAGCGTCTTCGGCCAGGGTATCGAGCACAACTGCGGACCGCGGCACGTAATCGAAGAGCGTTTCCAGCTGCTCGTGAAACAGCGGCAGCCAGTGCTCCATGCCCGGGTGCCGCCTGCCCTCGCTCACGGCTTGATAGAGCAGATCGTCAGGCGTAGGCGCGCCAAAGGCCTCCACATAGCCAAGGCGGAAGCGCTTGATGCTGTCCGGGGTCAAATGGAATTCGGCAACTGGCACCAGATCGAGCCTGTGCAGCTGACCCGTGGTTCGCTGGCTCTCGGGATCGAAGCTGCGAATGGTTTCGAGCGTGTCGCCGAAGAAATCGAGCCGCACCGGCTCGGCAGTTCCCGGCGCGAAGAGGTCAATGATGCCCCCGCGCACTGCGTAATCACCAGGTTCGCGCACGGTTGAAGCGCGGATAAAGCCGTTGAGCTCCAGCCAGGAGATGATCCCCTCCATAGCGAGCACATTGCCAGGCGCAACCGAGAGCGATTGCGCGATCACAAAGTCCCGGCTCGGTACGCGCTGGAGCACGGCATTCACGCTCGCGAGCACAACCCGCCCGCGTTCTTTGGCGCGCGCGATCTGCGATAGCGCGGTCATGCGCTGGGCCACGAAAGCCGCATGCGGCGAGACCCGATCGTAGGGCTGACAATCCCACGATGGGAATTCGAGCACGCTGAGGTGGGGCGCGAAGAAATCAAGCGCGCGATGCAGCAATGCCATGCGGGGGCCATCGCGGCAAATCATCACAAAGCTCACCGCGGGCGCGTCTGGCGGCGCCGCAAGCGCGCGGGCAAGATCGGACAGGATGAGCCCTTGCGCGCTGTCAGAGACGCCCGAAAACGTCAGCGCCCGGCCGGCCGCGAGGCGGTCTATCGGGATGATGCCCATCGGCTAGCCTCCCCGCTTCGATTGAAATCGCGCAGGCGCCGAAACAATCCGGAGTCGAAAGCGATCGGCACATCTGCTTCGCCCGTTATCCAGGCCAGAAGCTCGCGGTCCGGCACCTCCATCAACTGCTCGAACTCGAGCAGTTGATGGA
>CATPCO010000682.1 GCA_955652925.1 uncultured Xanthobacteraceae bacterium
AATCCAGGTCGAAGCGGCCGTAAGCCCCGTAAGTGCCCCCCACAAGGGCATTCATTGCGACGTATTCGAGGGGATGGAGAATTGCGAGCGTGAGCGCGGAGGCGCCAAGATAGGCGCCTATGGCTGTCATAACGGTGGTGGCGACGACAGGCGAGCGGCGCAACCACGGGAAAAACACCGTTGCGCCGGCGCCGGCGACAACCCCGAGCATGGGTATGACGAAAAGAACGTGGCGAACGCCATCGTAGAGGGTGGCGCGTTGCAGGATGAGAAAAGCAAGCGGGCAAATCACCGCTGCCCAAATAATGAGAATGGCTCGTCTTTGAGCTAACAGCAGCCAAACCGATCGCACACTCCGCTTCGCCCGCCGGCACGCCACTCCTTTGAGAACAAGCCGGCATGCCGCCGCCAGCGCTGCAATGGCGGCGAGGGCCAATAAGCCAAGAAATGCCAGCGGCAATCGCGCCAATAACTGGGCGGGAATATATGAGCGGGGCAGCGCGTTGGTTAACATCCGTTCGCCCCAGTGTTGAAAATCGAATGAGACGGGAATGGTGGCAAAATAGACGAGCGCAATCCGAAACTGCTCGAAGGGATTACCGACCTGAAGCCAGGGCCAGATGGCAATCGCCAGGAGCCACGCAAGCGCGATCGCCGCGCCGTAGCGGGCCGCAAGTGCAAGCAGAAACGACAACCGCAAACCGCCATTGCGCGCGGCGAACTCGATTGCGCATAAAATGATACCAAGCAACAGATAAGCCGCGAGGATGAGGCCACCCGTGCGCGTGCCGAGCGCCAACCCGGCCACAAGGCCCATTATTATTGTGGCTCGCCAGGACGGAAGGGGCTCGCGGACCATAACGAGAATGGCCAGGATTGCCCACGCCATCGCAGCCATGAAGGGAACGTCGATGGGCGCGAAAAATAGGTTGCCGTAGAAATACCCCGTGATCAGGCAGAGGACGATTGCCGTGGTGCCTGCCCATGGGCCAGCCGCAAGCCGCCCAATGGGCAACAGAGCCGCAACCCCTCCAAGCCCGACCAGAAAGGTCAAGGCGTGGCGAACTGCAAAGCTGTCGGCAAAATTGAACGATTGCACAAAGGCCGTGAGGATCTGAAACCAGGGGCCGTAATACCAAAGCGAGAATTCGACGTTCTCGAACTGAGAGCGATCGGTGAAGCCGCTCGTGTACCAAGCGAGCGCCTTGGGCCCGTAATCGTCCGCGTTGAATTCATCAATGCTGATGCCGTAATCGGCAGCGGTCGCAAGCCCTACAACAAGAGCTGCCCCCAGCATGGCCGCAGCCGTGAGGGTTTCCGCATCCAGCGACAATCTTGCAGCCGGTAGGGCGCGGCGCAGAATCCTGCGGACCCGCCCGAGCACCCTCTGCGGCGCGCGACTGTCCGAACCAAACGGCTGACCCCAGCGTCGTTCGACCGAATGCGGGGAGTGCATGCCTGCACCATACCTCTTTTTGTTCTCGAGATTGGAACTTCATTGTTCGCGCTGGGAACCACGCGCCAGAGGAACAGATAGTCAGTCGAACGGCAGCGCAATTGGAAAAGACCGCCGGCGAATTGCCGGCGGTCTTTTCGTCTAGGGAGTCGGCAGGAGCGGCTCTTTTCCCTTATGGAGTTGCATATCGACGACGGCCAATAGGGCAGCTGTGCCGGCATAGTTGCCCATCAGCAGCACCAGGTCGACGAGTTTGTTCGCTCCGAACTGCGCCTTCAATCTTGCAAACAGCTCCGACGTTACCTTGTGATCGCGCCAGATTTGGCGCCCAAGCTCGATAACCATCGCATCGGGTTCAGGAAGGCCGGTAGTGTTTTTGCGGTGCTTGATGACGTCGACGGTATTCGGCTCGACTCCTTCCTTGCGGGCCTCCGGCTCGTGCGCGACCCATTCGAACTGACTGTCAAGCTCGCGTGCGGTCGTCAGGATGGCAATTTCGCGCACGCGTGGAGAAATGCCGGCCTCGTAGCGGAGGTAACGATTGAGAGCCGTCAAGTGCTGGGCAGTCCTGGTGCTGTAAAGTTGCACGCCTGCCGGGCCCTGCAGGCCAGCGATCGTTGCTCCGGGGGCGGTCGCGCGGTCGTAGAGCTTCTTGCCTGTCTCATCCAGGTCTTCGCGTCGTGGCACCGGCAGGCGAAATCCCGACTCTGGATCGATATCGGCTGGTATGCTCTTCATCTTGGTCTCCCAGGCCCATGCAGCCATGTCGCACGCATCGCGGCTCATGGCGCTTACGCTCTCTCTTTCGTCATCGATATACTGGACCATGGCCGGGTGAAACCGCTGGAGATTGCCGCCGCGAAATGTTGCGGTGTCTGCGCAGGCACGGGTGTCGCTCCATGACTGAAGCTGCGCCATCGGGCTCCGCCTTCTGGCGGTTCTCGGTCGGGTTCTACCGCAAGGGCGGTGTTGCCGAGGCTTGTATTCGCTTACAGGACGAGAAGAAGGTCGATGTCAATCTGCTGCTCTTCCTTCTGTGGCAAGCAGCATTGGGGCGGGTCCTTTCAGAACATGAGGTAGAAGAGCTGGAGCGGCAGATTGCGCCATGGCGCAATGCAACCGTTATTCCATTGCGGACGGTCCGCCGCGCGCTCAAGCCTGCCCCCGGCTTGGTTTCTGCGCCTGCGGCCGAGCTCTTTCGGACCCGGATCAAGGCCGTTGAACTCGAGGCCGAGCGCCTGCAGCAGGAGGCCATGGATGAGCTCGCGCGAAGCTTCCCTCACGGGCGCAAAGTGTCTTCAATTGCAGACGCTGCGCGTGCCAGTCTCGCCAGCTACGCAATGATCTGCCGGACGAGTTTCCCGGAGCCTGAAATCGCAACCCTGCTTGCGGCACTTGGCAGCCCCGAGCTTAAGCTGGAGGAATGAGCATGGATAAGGAAACCTATGACCGCGGACTCGCGATGCGCCGCAAGGTGCTTGGTGAGGAATACGTGGATCGTGCGCTCAAGAGCGCGGACGACTTCAACCGCGACTTTCAGCGCATTGTCACGCAATACTGCTGGGGTGAGACCTGGGGGGATGCCACGCTGAGCCCGCGCGAGCGCTCGATCCTCAATCTCGGCATGATCGCGTCGCTTGGAAAGATGGAGGAGTTTGCGACGCACGTTCGCGGTGCGCTTCGCAATGGACTTACGCCGGACGAGATCCGCGCCGTCCTCACGCAAATCGCGATCTATTGCGGCGTCCCGGTTGGGGTCGATTGCTTTCGAATCGCCAGGAGTGTTCTGAGCGAAGCCAAAAAGGCATGAACGAGGGCGGTCCTCGGCAGGCCTCGAGGCCTGTCCGGGCGGGCCCGAAAGGGCGCCAATCGAATTGGCTCGACCCCGGCGGTTCCTCCTGTAAACGCCTGTATTATCAGGAATTCCCTGCCAAGATCCCGCGTCAACAGCTTGGTTAGTTTTCCTCCCTATGGTCTTGAATGTGCCTTGTTCATGGGTGACTTAATTCACCCCTTGCAAGGGAGTTTTGAGGGGGAAGGGGAATGAATTTCCGCACAGCGGCGGGTGCCGCGTCGGCAATGCTGCTCGGCTTGGCAGCTTCTGCCGGCGATGCGGGCGCCCAATATTACCCGGCGCCCCAGGCGTATCCGCCCCAGGCGTATCCACCTGCGCAGGCTTATCCGCGTTATCGGGCCTCTCCGGTCATGGATGCGGATGATGACCCATTCTACGACCCGCCGATTGTGCAGAGGAGGCCGCTTCCTCCGCTCGATGCGGGAGGGCAACAGGAGACGACGCTTCCCCCGCCTGGAGCGGGTTATGGGCGCCCTGCCCCCGTCCGTCCGGAGGATTCGGAAGTTCTGCCTCCGCCGCCGCGCTATTTCTTCCGTGATGCGCAAGGCAATTTCCATCCGATTGAGCCGGAGGCGATGCCCCCGCGCCCCAATTACGCTGCTCCGCAAGGCGCTCCGCCCCCCCTTCCTTCTACTGCCGCCGCGCAGCCCGGCTTAGCGGCACCAGCGGATGCGAATGCTGTTCGCCCGCCCATGACGATCGGGCCGACGCTGCAATCGGACCCGGGAGCAACGAGTACGCTGCGGGGCGATGCCCATTTTGCGGCTCTGCCGCCCGATGTGCGACCCGAAACCGGACCGACCAAGGAGTTACCCCCCCAGTTCCGCCGCACGCTGATCGACTACCGAACCAAGGAGCCGGCCGGCACCCTCATCGTCGATACACAGAACACGTACCTTTATCTCGCGCTCGGCAACGGCAAAGCCATGCGCTACGGCATCGGGGTGGGCCGCGAAGGCTTCACTTGGGCCGGCTCCGAAAAAGTAAGCAGGATGGCGGAGTGGCCTGACTGGCATCCGCCTGAAGAGATGATCGAACGGCAGCCTTATCTGCCCCGTTTCATGGCGGGCGGCCCGGGCAATCCACTGGGCGCGCGTGCCCTTTACCTCGGTAACACCATCTATCGGATTCACGGCACCAATCAGCCCTCGACCATCGGCACCTTCGTATCGTCAGGCTGTATCCGGCTTACCAACGAGGATGTGATGGATCTCTACACCCGCGTCAAAGTGGGGACGCGGGTCGTGGTGCTGCCGGGCAAGGCTCCGCCGGCCGCCGCCGCGACATCTGTCGCCCCACCCCTCGCAGCGCCAGCAAATGGCGCGTCGGTCACGGCGGCGCCGCTGCCGGCACCGTCCGCAATGGCGCGATAACCCTTACCGTTCGCCTCATTTGTCTCGTCATCCGGCGATGACGAGGCAAAACGGCTGCGTGCGTCAGCCCAATACGCGCACCGGCTTTCCATCGAGGAACGCGCGAATGTCGTCCACCACGCCGGCGAAATAGGCGCGATAATTCTGAATCGCGACGTAGCCCAGGTGTGGCGTGAGCACCACATTGTCCATCTTGCGCAAGGGATGATTCGTGGGCAGCGGCTCCACGTCGAAGACGTCGAGGCCGGCGCCCGCAATCTTGCTCTCGCGCAGCGCGGTCAGAAGTGCCGGCTCCTCGATGATCGGACCGCGTGACGTGTTGATGATGTAGGCCGAGGACTTCATCAAGCCGAGCTCATTTGCTCCAATCAGTCCGCGCGTGCGCGGCGACAAAATCAAGTGAACGGTGATAATATCGGATTGACGGAAAAG
>CATPCO010000683.1 GCA_955652925.1 uncultured Xanthobacteraceae bacterium
CCGCTCGAAGCCGTCATGTCGGCGGAGGTGTGGGAGCAGGTCTATCGGCGGCTTGCCGAGCTGATCGAAGCGCATCGCACCACGCTGATTTTCGTCAATACGCGCCGAATGGCGGAGCGGGTGACCGGCAAATTGTCTGACCTCGTTGGCGAGGAGAAGATCACGGCCCACCACGGCAGCCTCGCCAAGGAATTGCGGCTCGACGCCGAGCAGCGTCTCAAATCGGGAGCGTTGAAGGCGCTGGTTGCGACGGCCTCGCTCGAGCTCGGAATCGACATCGGCGACGTCGATCTGGTCTGCCAGCTCGGATCGACGCGCGCGATCTCCACATTCCTGCAGCGAGTCGGGCGCTCCGGCCACGCGGTCGCCGGCACCCCCAAGGGCCGGCTGTTTCCGCTCTCGCGTGACGAGCTGGTCGAATGCACGGCGCTCTTGCACAGCGTCAATCGCGGCGAGCTCGACTGGCTCAGCATTCCCGGACAGCCGCTCGACGTGTTGGCCCAGCAGATCGTCGCCGAAGTGGCCGCGCAGGAATGGAACGAGCCCGCGCTGCTCGCGCTCATTCGCCGCGCCTGGCCGTATCGCGCGCTGACGCAAGAAGACTTTGGCGCAATTGTCGGCATGCTGGCCGAAGGTTTCACCACCCGCCGGGGACGCCGCGGCGCGCTCATCCATTACGACGCGGTGAACGGGCTTTTGCGCGGCCGGCGCGGCGCGCGCCTGACCGCGCTCACCTCCGGAGGCACCATCCCGGACAATGCCGATTATCAGGTACTGCTGGAGCCCGAGAACCATTTCATCGGAACGGTGAACGAGGATTTCGCGGTCGAGAGCCTTTCCGGCGATATCTTTCAACTCGGCAATAAGAGTTATCGCATCCTGCGGGTGGAACGCGGCGTGGTGCGGGTGGAAGATGCGCAGGGTCTGCCGCCCAGCATTCCATTCTGGCTTGGAGAGGCGCCCGGCCGCAGCGACGAGCTTTCGCGGTCGGTCGCGCGGCTGCGATACGAAATTGCGCGACGGCTCGACGGGACGGGGGAGAGCGCCGAGGGCTGGCTGGTGGAGAAGACCGGCCTCGCAGAGCCGGCTGCGCAACAACTCATCGAATATCTCAGTGCCGGTCATGCTGCGCTCGGCTGCCTGCCCACGCAGGACACGATCGTGTTCGAGCGCTTCTTCGATGAAGCCGGCGGCATGCAGCTTGTCGTGCATTCGCCCTTCGGCAGCCGCATCAACCGAGCCTGGGGATTGGCGCTGCGCAAACGGTTCTGCCGCAAATTCAATTTCGAGCTGCAAGCCGCGGCGACCGAAGACAATATCGTGCTGTCGCTCACCACCGCGCACAGTTTCCCGCTCGATGAGGCCGCGCGTTATCTGCACTCCGCGAGCGTGCGTCCGCTGCTCATTCAGGCCATGCTCGATTCGCCCATGTTCACCACCCGCTGGCGCTGGGTCATCGGGGTCGCGCTGGCGCTGCCGCGCTTTCGCGGCGGCAAGAAGCTCGCGCCCCAGCTTGCGCGCATGGGCGCCGAGGACCTTATCGCGGCGGTCTTTCCCGATCAGATTGCGTGCGCGGAGAATCTCGTGGGCGAGCGCGAGATCCCCGACCATCCGCTGGTGCGTCAGGCGATCGATGATTGCCTCAACGAAGCCATGGACGCCGCGGGCCTGGAGCGCGTGCTGCACGGGATCGAGTGCGGAGAGATCCGCCTCGTATGCCGCGATCTCACGCAGCCGTCCCCGCTTGCCCTCGAAGTGCTTTCGGCGCGGCCTTACGCCTATCTCGACGACGCGCCGCTTGAAGAGCGCCGCACGCAAGCCGTCATGGCCCGCCGCTGGCTTGCGCCGGAAGTGGCCGCCGACCTGGGGCGGCTCGATCCGGAAGCGATTGCGCGCGTGAAAACCGAGGCTTGGCCTGATGCGACCAATGCCGATGAACTGCATGACGCCTTGGTGTGGCTTGGCTACCTCACGGAGCAAGAGGTGCAGGCGAATAAAGATTGGATCGAGTGGCTCTCTGATCTCGCTCGCGCCAATCGGGTGGCGCGGCTCTCTCACTCAGGTGGCACTCTCTGGATTGCGGCCGAGCGTCGGCCCGAGTGTCAGGCGCTCTGGCCGCAGGCTGCGTTCGAACCTCCAATTACCGCGCCGGCGGCCAGTGGGGCGCGAGCGTGGTCGCCCGAGGAGGCCCTGGTCGAGGTCTTGCGCGGGCGTCTCGAAGGCCTCGGTCCGGTGACTCAAGACGCGCTTGCATCTCCGCTCGGGCTGGCGCCCTCGGAAATTGCGGGCGCGCTGGCGAAGCTCGAATCCGAAGGTTTCGCGATGCGCGGCCGGTTTACCGCCAATGCGCACGCTGAGGAATGGTGCGACCGCCGTCTGCTTGGCCGCATCCACCATTACACCATCAAGCGATTGCGCGCCGAGATCCAGCCGGTCGCGGCCCGCGAGTTCCTGCAATTTCTCGCCGTGTGGCAGCGCGTTTCGTCCGATGGGCGAATGGAAGGGCCCGATGCGCTCGATACCATTCTACCGCAGGTCGAAGGATTCGAAGCGCCGGCGGGCGCATGGGAGACGGAAATTCTGCCGGCGCGCGTGGCGGGCTACGAGCAGGACTGGCTCGATGAACGCTGCCTCTCCGGACGCCTCACGTGGGCACGCCTCAAGCCGCGCAGTGCCCGGGCAAACGGTGCCGAAGGCAGGGCGGCGCCGGTGCGCGCCACCCCGATCACTCTTATCGCCCGGCGCCATGGTTCGCTCTGGACGCTCCTCTCGCCCACGCCGCAGCCCTCGCAGGTGAGCCCGCGATCGCAGGTCGTCGCCGACTATATCCGCCAGCACGGCGCGTCTTTTTTCGATGATTTGGTCGAGGGCTGCGGTCTCTTGCGCTCGCAGGTCGAGGAGGCGCTTGCCGAGCTGGTCGCATTGGGTCTCGTGACCTCCGACAGCTTTGCGGGTTTGCGCGCGCTGCTTGTCCCCTCGGCGGAGCGCCCGCCCTTTGCCGGCGGGCGCCGGCGCCGGCGGGTGAGCAAGTTCGCCATGGATGCCGCCGGCCGATGGGCACTTACGCGCCGGCCGCAAATGGCGCCGCGCGAACCGCTCGCGCAAGCAGAGGCCATCGAGCACGTCGCGCGCGTGCTCCTTTGCCGCTATGGGGTTGTGTTCTGGCGGCTCATCGAGCGCGAGGCCGACTGGCTGCCGCCGTGGCGGGATTTGCTGCGCGTCTATCGCAGGCTGGAAAGCCGCGGAGAGATCCGCGGCGGCCGCTTCGTTGCCGGTTTTTCCGGTGAACAGTTCGCATTGCCCGACGCCATCGCGACCTTGCGCGACATCCGGCGCAAAGGCCCCACAGGGGAATGGATTTCGCTATCGGGCGCCGATCCGCTCAACCTCGTTGGAATTCTCACGCCTGGACCAAAGCTCGCCGCGCTCACCGGCAATCGCGTGCTTTACCGCGACGGCATCCCGGTTGCATTGTTTGCCGCCGGAGAAGTGCAGTTCCTCGAGAGCCTCGATCCGCGCACCGAGTGGGAGGCGCGCAAGCTGTTGCTGCGCGCCGGCGCGGGACAATCGCGCGGAGCGCACGCGATGCTTACGGCGTTGCTTGCGCAAGCACGGGGCGATGGCCGAAGCGACAGTCCACTGCAGTAACGGCCGCCCGCGATGACGCGCGCCCCACGCATTGCGATCGTCGGCGGCGGCATTGGAGGCGTTGCCGCGGCGCTCGCGCTGGAACGGCGCGGCTTCGCAACCGTCGTCTGCGAGCAGTCACCGGCACTGAGCGAGATCGGCGCCGGCGTCAATCTTACGCCCAACGCGCTGATGGCCTTGCGCGCGCTTGGGGTCGAGGATGGCGTAGTGGTGGCCGGCTGTGAATCGGATTTTCTGATGATTCGCAGCTGGAAGAGTGGACGCGTCATCTCACGCATGCGGCGCGGCTCGTTTCGCCAGCAGTTCGGCGCGCCTAACCTGACCATCCATCGCGCTGACCTGCTCCACGTGTTGCATGGCGCGCTGAAAACGACTGAGCTGCACCTCGCTGCCCGCTGCATCGGCATTGAACAACGCCCGCGCGGCGCGGTCGCACGCCTTGCCGACGGGAGCGAGATCGAAGCCGATGTGATCGTCGGGGCGGACGGCATTCATTCCGTCGTGCGCAAGGATCTGTTCGGCGCTGATGCGCCGCGTTTCACCGGCTGCATCTGCTGGCGCGGCATGGCCGCAAGAGACGCGGTGCCGCAAGACATCAACGTCGCGGAAGGCACGATGTGGATGGGGCCACATGGCCATGTCGTGCACTATCCCGTCCGGCGCGGCGAGTTGATCAACATCGTCGCGCACGTCGACAGCGACGCCTGGACCGAGGAATCCTGGACCTCGGAATGCGACCTCTCCGAGGTGATGACAGCCTACGCCGGCTGGCATCGCGACCTGTTGCGCCTCTATCCCAATAGCGAGCGCTGGTACAAATGGGCGCTCTATGACCGCGATCCTCCGGCGCGGTGGAGCAAGGGACGTGTCACGCTGCTTGGCGATTCCGCCCATGCCATGCTGCCCTATCTTGCCCAGGGCGCCGCCATGGCGATCGAGGATGCGTGCGTGCTCGCAGCCGCGATCGCCCGCCACGCCGATGACCTGGACACGGCGCTGCTGACTTACGAGCAGCGGCGAATGCCGCGCGCGCGTGCCGCGGTTCTGGGCTCGCGCGAGCGCGCACGCGAAAATCATCTCGCCTCGCCCTGGGCACGGCTAAAGCGCGACGCGAAATTTGCGCTGCGCGAACGCTTCGGCCGCGACAAGACCGTGTTTCAGACGAGGTGGCTCTACAGTTACGATGTCGCGAGCGAGCTGCGGTGAGTGCCGGATTTTCCTTGCGCTGCGCGCAAGTTTCAATCCGGGCTACATCGATGCAGCGTGCTCGCGATACCAGCGCTCGGCACCGGGATGGAGCGGCACATCCATTGGGGTTTCCTCGCTCTCGTGTCCCATTTGCAGGGCATTGCCATTTGTCCCCGCTTCCCACGGGATTTCCTGCGCGCGCGCGGCAATCGCTGCGCAGATATCATAGGCCGCCTCATCCGCCAGTGCGGCGCTCGAATAGATCGGCCAGCCGCTGAAATCGAGGGCATCGATGTCTTCTCTCAAATGGGAGAAGCGCGCCTTCGGCAGCAACACCCGTCGCCATCCGAGCCGCCCGAGCTGCTCGAATTCGGAAGGCTGGAGCGCGATGGGTGCAAGCCCGCAGGCAAGCGCTTCGTTGAGCCAGGTTTTGATCCCCTCGTCGAAGATTGCATCGAGCTCTCCGCGCCGCAGCGGCTCCATCCGGCGCGCATCGAACGGCGAGCCGCAGACCACAAGCTTTCCGCCCCAGGACTCGATGTCCTTGAGCTTGAAGCCGTGCAGCGCGAACGCCTGGTCGATCAGAACGAGCGTGGAGTGGGTCGGATCCTCGCGCACGCAGACGCGCAGCGGATAGCGCTTTTCCTTGATGTCGCGCAGCGAGCGGATTCCCGTTCGTGGATGGATCATGAAAACAAAGCGATCCCAGCTCGGATAGACCGCGATGATCCGCACCGGAAGCGGCGCGCGAAAGAGGCCCACCCCGCGATAGGCCTGCGTGAGCAGCGCCGACGGGTTGACGAATGCCGCTTCGAGCGCGCCTGCAGCAACCTCCTCAGCCAGGATGGCGGAGCCCGTCGCCAGCCGCAGCCCTGAGCGAAAGCGCGCTCCGGAGCCGCTGCCGACCGTGATGACCATGTCGCGATTGCCCCCATAGGGCGTGGCGGGATTGCCGGCGATATGCAGGCCGATTTCCCACAGCGTCTTGGCGCGCACGAAATTGGCGCCGCGCGGAAGCGGTTCCATGACCAGCGCCTCCTCTCAATCAGCTTCGCAATTCTCGCCACACGGTGCGACCGGGGCACCCTGCACAAATTCGACCGGATGATAACGCCCTTCGTCGACGGACCATGCCACTCCGGCAATGTGTGGAAGCCGCGCCATCTCCCGGGCCATTTCGCGCGTGACGTGAACCTCGCGACCACGCTCCCCCGGCGGGTCCTGCTGCTCGATCCGGTAGGCGATGTCCGATCCGAATGTCTTGAGAAACACAGGAATGCCGTAACAGCGTCCGATGTCCTGCGCGATGCGCGATTGACCGTTGAGCCTTCCGTCCTCCCGCAACGTTGCGTTCTCGCTGATCACGTAGAACGGAACACTGTCGAGCAATTTCTGGTCGAGCGCGCGTTTGAATCCTCGCGGGTTGTTTTTTGCGATATAGCCGGTGTTTCTTCCCTTGGAGATGAGGCCCTGATCTTTGGCGGATGCGATTGCCGCAAGGTAGTCATTGAAGAGAGCGGCTAGGTCCTGCGCGCCCAGCCTGTGCACGTTGTCGACATGCACGCCGATGCTGGCGTCCGCGGGCGCGATCTTATCTGCCCGTTGCACGATCGCGAGAAGATCATTGACGACGATCTTGCGCGTTGCCGCATCAGTGAGATCGATCCTGCGTTCTCGTTCGCCCCAGCGGTCATCCGTCGGCTGCGAAAATGGAAATCGGTCGCAGTCGGGACCGATGTAGCAGTTGCCTCCGACGT
The DNA here is from genome assembly GCA_955652925.1 of uncultured Xanthobacteraceae bacterium. Taxonomy (GTDB): domain Bacteria; phylum Pseudomonadota; class Alphaproteobacteria; order Rhizobiales; family Xanthobacteraceae; genus VAZQ01. The sequence goes on from CATPCO010000683.1 coordinate 6,594, forward strand.
GATAGAGGATGAGGTTGATGCCGGACGCGAGACGGGCCAGTGGGCGCCGGGGATCGACGTCAAGCCAGCCGATTTCCCCGCGCGTAACTGCCGCGTACAGGCCCTGCATGATATTTGCATCAACGGCCCGGCTCAGGCTCGTCGCCCAATAATGTTTCTTGGCCTCACCGGCCGGACACACGGGCGCGCCCACGGCAGTGCTGACAAACGCGAGCAGGAGCGCCGTGCCGGCTAGAAGCTTGCAGCCCCGTCGCGCAGCGAAGTCGCGCACGGCGTCATTGCGGGGACCGAGCGAAGCGAGGTAGCCCGCAATCCATAACCACAATCTTGTGTTCATGCCTGCGGCCGTGGTTATGGATTTTCCGGGTTCACCTTGATCTAGGCGGAGCCGAGATCAAGGTGCCCGGAATGACGAAGGATTACCCCTGCGAAATGAATTTGGTGTTCAGATAGGCGCCGAGGCCCTCGATGCCGCCTTCACTGCCGTGGCCGGATTCTTTCACGCCGCCGAACGGCGTTTCCGGCGTCGATACGGCAATCGAGTTGACGCCGACCATTCCGGATTCGATCGCGTCCCCGATCGCGGCGGCGGTTGCGGTCGACGTCGTGAACGCATAGGCCGCAAGCCCGAATTGGAGCGAGTTTGCGCGTTCCACGACCTCGTCGAAGGTCTTGAAAGTCACGACCGGGGCAATCGGTCCGAACGGCTCTTCGGTCATCACCTTGGAATCGTCAGGCACTTCAGTGACGACGGTCGGCTCATAGAAATAGCCCTGGTTGCCGTGCCGCTTGCCGCCGGTAACGACCGTGCCGCCGCGGCTCTTGGCGTCGGCGACAAAGCTTTCCATGGCATCAATCCGGCGCGAATTGGCCATGGGACCCATGGTGATCCCCTTTTCCAATCCGTCGCCAAGCTTGAGACCGCGGGCATAGTCGGTAAAGCGGGTGAGGAATTTCTTGTAGACGTCTTCCTGCACGTAAAATCGAGTGGGCGAGATACAGACTTGGCCGGCGTTGCGATATTTGAACGCGGCGATTGTGTCGGCAGCCTTTTCGGGATCGGCATCCGCGAACACCACGACCGGCGAGTGGCCACCAAGCTCCATGGTCGTGCGCTTCATGCCCTTGGCTGCAAGCGCGGTGAGATGCTTGCCGACCGGGATCGAGCCGGTGAACGAAATCTTGCGCACCGCATCCTTGGCCAGGAGATGCTCGGAGACCTCCGAGGGTACGCCGAACACCAGATTGAGGACGCCGGCCGGCAAGCCGGCATCGGCGAAGCAGCGTACCATCTCGACGCAGGCACCCGGCGTCTCTTCCGATGCCTTGAGAATGAGCGCGCAACCAGCCGCGAGCGCGCCGCCGATCTTGCGCGCCGGCGTGAGCACCGGGAAATTCCACGGCGTGAACGCAGCCACGATGCCGACCGGCTCCGTCACCACGAGCTGGCGGGTGCCCTTGGCGCGTCCGGGCACAATGCGCCCATAGCTGCGGCGGCCCTCCTCGGCATACCAGTCAATGATGTCGGCCGACGTGATTACCTCAGCGCGCGCTTCGACATAGGTCTTGCCCTGCTCCTGGACGAGGATCTTGGAGATCGCGTCATGACGCTCGCGCATGAGGTCGGCGGCTTTGCGCAAAATTTTGGCGCGGTCGTAGGCCGATGTCGCACGCCACAGCGCAAAGCCCTTCTTGGCGGCTTCCAGCGCGTCATCGAGGTCGGCCTTGCTGGCATGGGGCAGATGGGCGAGCGGCTTTTCGGTCGCAGGATTGAGGACGTCCTCGCCCTTGCGGTTGCCGCCCCCGTTGATCCATTTGCCGTCGATATAGAGCGCAAGATCGGTGTACATGGGCGCCTCTCTTCGTTTCGATGTTTGCCGGGATCGGGTGGCACGGAATTAGCAGCTTTTCATCGACGATTCACGCCCCTCCCGGCGGCATCTAAGCAGAGTTGGACGGCTTGCCTCAAGCGTTGCCAAAGCCAATATCGCGCGCGCCGTGTCCGCGCGAAGTCGAATGCGGTCATGGATTTCAATCTTCCGGTCGCAGCTCATCCAGGGGCGGAGCCTGATGTTACAGGCGTTTACAGGCATGTCAAAAGTCGAAAAGGCGCAACGAAATCGCTGTCAAACATCTCCATCGAAAAATTAGGACAACAAAGCCAACAAACAAATCGCCGACAAAAAACGAAACTAGTGTAGAAGAGCGCATCCTCCAAAATTGTGAATTGAACGTGCGCTGCAAGGCGCGCGCAGTTCTGCGACATTTGCAAGGCAAAAGTCAATGCATCGCGATAAACTCGGACGTTTTGCGCGCGGCCATTGCGGCAATATGACGGGCCGACCGCGTGGCTCGCGCAACAAGCTCGGCGAAGTTTTCATCACGCAACTTTACACGGACTGGCTGGAGCACGGCGAGGCAGTGATCGCAGCCGTGCGGACGCAAAAGCCGGACGCCTATCTCAAAGTGGTGGCATCGCTGCCCGAAGCAGTTGGAAATCAAGGAAGCGACCTTCGATGGACTTACAGACGAGCAACTCGCCGCTCTCATCGCCTACGCCCGAAATGCTCTCGGCCTTCCTCAAGGAGATCGAGCAGGAGCGAGCGCCGAGACGCACTGAGAATGCACTCGCGTACTATCGCTCCTACGCCAAGCAGCGCGAATTCCACGCCGCCGGAGCGAGCGCGCGTGAACGGCTGCTGATGGCCGGCAACCAGCTGGGCAAGACGATTGCCGGCGGCTTCGAAGCTGCCATGCACGCAAC
>CATPCO010000684.1 GCA_955652925.1 uncultured Xanthobacteraceae bacterium
AGAAATCTGAAGGTCAAGGACGACCCCTTGGGTCAAAAGATCTTCGACAACGTCAAGGAAGGCACGGTTGCGACAGTCGACTATAATTTCCCCAAGCCCGGCACCACCGAGCCGGTTCCTAAGGAGTCCTATGTCACGCGGGTTGCCGGCCAGGGCTGCGGCGTCGGCTATTACAAATAGCGAAACCGCGGCCTCCACTCCTTCGAGCAATGTCAGGCCGCGGTTTCGGGCACCGGCGGGTTTTGCACCCGCCGCTGATTGTTCGGGGGGTTTCCTGATGTGACGTTCCGCCGATCGCGGCGGATCGTCCCCCTCGCCAGCGTCGAGCCACCACCCTTTCAAGCACGAACAGCAAGGCGACCAGCACCAGGGTCCAGGCGAACACATCCGCCACCGAGAACAATTATTTAGGCGACCCCGTGCAGGCTCACAAATCGCTCAACAGGCCCGCCGCCCGGCAGAGCCGCGCCCGCTCAGAACCATGGACGAAAGATATTGAACGGATTGAAGGCAGCCTCGCGCGATCTTCGTTCGCGGCGCTCGGTGGTGCGAACCACCTGCCGGGTCACCGGCCGGCCTTCACTTTTGCCTTCACTGCTTTTGCCTTCGCTAATTTTGCCTTCACTCTTCTTTGGCGGAACCGCGGCAAACGCCCGCGCGGTATCCGGTGTCGGGGGCGCAACCGCGACACCTGGCCGCACGTGTTTCACGGGAGCGGGCGAAAGCACCTCAAGCGCGGCCGGCACGGCAGCAGCCACGGGCTGCGGGACCCGTTCGGCAACCGCCTTATTTGCGGCGGGAGAGCTTTTTGCCACCGGCTCGAGCAGAAAATGATAGCCAACCGCAAGGACCGCGTAGACCGCGAGACACTTTGCGATGATTAACAATGAGGACGTCAGCCGTCCTCGCAAGCTCGCCAGACGCAACGGAGCCCCCCAGCCAATTGCCGCAAAAAGGTCCGCTCATTGGTCGCGCCAGCCGGGGAACTGGTTCAATGTGAAGGGGAATTCTTATGTCAGTCCGCTTGGAATCTCGATTCTGCAGCAGACGCCGCCGGATGCAAAAGCGAGATCGACCAAGCCACCGAACTCCTGTGGGATGAGATCGCGAATGACACTGACGCCGTATTTGCAGTTGGGCGAAGCTGCAACGGCGGGACCGCCGATCTCGCGCCACTCAATGGACAGGTTGGCTGCCTCCGCGCGGCCTGCCCGACCCCAGCTCACCTCCACCCGTCCATGCGGGGTCGACAGCGCGCCATATTTTGCAGCGTTGGTCGTGAGCTCGTGCAGCACCTGCGCCAGCGTCTGGGTCTGCGCCACCGTCAGAGTCACGTCCGGGCCGCTTACCGTCGCGTTTACATCCGAGGCATGTGGCGCAAGCTGACGGCGGACGAGCTCGGCGAGATCAGCGCCGGTCCAGCGATTTTGACTGAGCAGCGCGTGAGCATCGGCCATGGACCGGATGCGCCGGTCGAGCGCTGGAATGTATTCATCGAGCGAGTTGCCGCTCCGGCGCGTTTCCCTGGCGACCACGCTGACGCGCTCCAGCAGGTTCTTCACGCGATCATCGAGCGCGGCGATGAGCAGGGTTTGCTGGTGCTCGGCTTCTTTGCGCGCGGTGACATCGAGAGTGAGACCTTGCAGGCGTGTCGGCTGACCCACCGCGTCGAATTCGGCCTTCGCTGTTTCCTCAAGCCAGACCTCCCGGCCATCGGGGCGTTGGAAGCGGAACGTGACGGTATAACCGGGATGATCGGGCTTTATGCCGCGCACCAGCGCCTTGAAACAGCTGCGGTCTTGCGGATGCACGTGGGAAAGAAAGCTGTTCGGGCTGAAGGTTTGGCGGGGATCGAAGCCGAGGATCTGCGCCGCGTTGGCGCTGCGCTGCGACGAATTCGAGCCCACATCCCAGACGAACGTTGTCACCGCCCCCGCGGTCAGCGCCTCCTGCACGCGCGCCTCGCTCTCCGCGAGCGCTGCTTCGTGCTGTCGCCGTTCGGCAAAGAGCGCAGCGAGAACATAGGCGCACAGCGCGACCGCCAGAATGCCCGCGCGAGCGGCAAGCACCCGCTCGGCCATCGGCAGTCCGGGACCACCGAAGTAACCGATTCCCATGGTCGTCGTGCCGACAATCGCGAGCGTCACGATGAAGGCCGCGGCCGCCGCAAAGACCGGGTGGCAGCGCGCGGCGATCCACAGGAGCACCGGAAAGAGCAGAGCAATCGGCACCGCTGTCGCCCATGGTTCCTGCGGCAGCGCAATGACAATGACGCTCATCACAATGAGCGACGCCAATGCAATGAAGCCTTCGATCGTTTCGCCGCGCGCGGCCGGCTTGCGCGCCACCGAGGCGAGGCCGATGACCAGAGGCGCAATCGTGATGATACCGAGCGCATCGGATGCGAACCAGTTCTGCCACGTGGCGAAGATCGATCCCGATGCCTCATGGAAGAGAGCAAAGCCAAGGGTCCCGCCGATCCCCGAGACAGCAGTTGCGATGATGGCTGCCCCCAGCAAGCCTAAGACGTGACGCAAGCGGTCGAGATCGAAAGGAAAACCGAACGAGCGCTCGATCACGCTCGCGGCCAGCAAGGCTTCCCCTGCATTGCAGAGCGCAAAGACGATCGAGCTCCAAATGTTTCGATCACCGAGGAGATTTGCAATGATGGTTGCGGCCATCGTGCCGGCCACGACCGGCCATCGCACATGCGGCCCAATGGCGATCAACGTGCCCGCGGCAACGCCCGCAGCCGGCCAGAACACCGCGACTCCGTCGGGCGTAAGCAGGGCCAGGCTCATCTTTGCCGAGAGCATGTAGACGCAGCCCACCACGACGGCGACCCAGAGTGAGCTCATCCATCGCGTTGCCAGATCAGCCGTCGTGGATGTCTTGGCTGCCACTCGCAGATTCGCAAGCATGTCGCGACCCCAGTGCAGGATTCTAGCGAACCGTAGGGTCGGCAAAGGCGCGCAGCACAGACAAGTTTACGCAGTCTTCGCAAGCTTGACTGCGTTGCGCGCCGTGCCCACCATAACCGGACGACCGCGTGGGCAAAAGCAGACAACTGTACGCAGTCTGCGCAAGCTTGACAGCGTTGCGCGCGGTCGAGCTTCTGTCAACTATGCTAATCATCTTGCGCGCGCCTTTGCCCACTCTACGAGCTGCGCCATATCCAAAACAATTTCACGTGATATCCCGCCCCGACTTCTCCTCCTCGAACACCGACACCAGCGGCGGCGTGCCGCTCAATCCGAGCTCCTGCCACCTTGCAACGACGTTGTCGTAAGCCTCTTTCGATAATTTGGTACGCTTGGAGAATGTCTTGATGAAGCGATAGTCCATGCACGCGTTGATCAGGCACTTCGACCCCCACGGCCTGATCTCCGGTGGATTGAGACTCGGATCGAGATACGTGCTCCAGGTCTCGCGCAGGATATCGATCGACTGCGCCGGACGTGAGCGCGTCGCCATCGCCCACAGAACCTGACCGACGTTGCTGGGATCGACATCTTCATCGACGACGATCACGTATTTGCCGAAATAGGCGCCTGCCGTGCACTGCGCCGCGAGCGCCATCACCTGCGCGGCATGGCCCGCATACATTTGCTTGATCGAGACGACCGTCATCCCCCATCCGGCGGCTTCCGGAATGGACCACACGCCGCGGATGCCCGGCACACCGAGTTTATCCAGGTCTGCCCAGATGCCTGCAGAGCGTAGCGCCGCCCAGAACAGCCCGCATTCATTTGCAGCTCCGTCCGCCATCAGCGCGCAAGTCAAAGTAGGGTTGTCGCGATAGCGAACGCGCTCCACCCGCATATAGGGCGTGGCGCCGGCAGGCCGCCCGTAATAACCGGTAAACTCGCCGAACGGTCCTTCGGCAAAAGTCTCGTCGGGATAGAGAAAGCCTTCAAGTATGATCTCGGCACGCGCCGGGAGCGGCAGGCCGGTCAAGTCGCTCACGAAGACTTCGATCGGAGCGCCGTTGATGCCGGAATAGTAATCGTATTCGCATTCCGTCTTCGGCAAGGTGGTGGCGGCCACGAGAAACAACAGCGGGTCGATTCCATACGCCGCCGCAATCGGCATCGGCTTGCCCATGCCCCACCATTTCTCGCGATCGGTGGTCGCGTCCTTGCCGGGCGAAGTATACACGCCGATCTCGCGCGGGCCCTTGATCATCATGCGGTAGGTGCCGACGTTGATGCGGCCGGTCTCGGGATCCTTTGTCACGACGGCATCGCCGGTGCCGAGATACATGCCCCCGTCGAGCGGCCACATGCGTTGCGCCGGGAAAATGCGAATGTCGATATCGTTGCCCTCAACGATGTTCTGATTGCAGATCGCCTGCTCGGGCACGACCTCCTTGGGCGGCATTTTGCGTCCGAGCTTGCGTTGCAGATTCTGCACCGCCTTGAGCGGATGATCTACGAGGCTCTCGCCGATCGTGACGCAGAAGCGCGACAGGTTGCAACCGATCATGTTGTAAATCGCGCGATGGCCGGGATGGCCTTTGATGTTCTCAAACAGAAGCGCGGGGCTCTTCTGGCTGCCGACGAGATAGGTAATGGTCGCGGCTTCCAGATCGGGATCGACCTGCGCCGTGATGCGTTTGAGCTCGCCGAGCGCCTCGACCTTTTCAAGCCAGGCATCGAGATCGCTGCTGTTGGGGCTGCGCGATGCTCCGGAGGCTTCGATCGTTTCGGCGCGCTGGCCCGCTGCACCCACTGTGACGCTCATGTCCATGACGGCCTGCCGCTCCTTGTTCTTGACGCGCCGAGATTTCGCAATAACGCTCACGCGTTTGGCGCGGCCACCCTACCGCTTGCGGCACACAACAAAAAGCCCGGCGCGATGGGCGCCGGGCTCAGTTGGGGCACGCCATAGCCGTCAGAAGGTCGCCATCACGTTCTCCAGCCCGAGCAGATGGGCAAGCGACCTAAGCTCCTGCTTCTGGTCGTCATTGAAGCTCATCACCAGCGGCAGCCCCGCGGACTTGAGCCCCTCGACGTTCACCTTGCTCATATCGATTCCCGCGGTCCGGGTACCGTGCGCGGACTTCGGATCTTTCTTGTATTCCATCTTGCGCAACTCAGCCTCGACGGCAGGCCAATAGCGCTCCTGGTCCGGGGTCAAATTGAGCCGGCGCTTGATGCTTGCGATCTGAGACTCGTTGAGGACCGCATTCGACCGGTGCACCGGCCGCCCCGGAACGGCGGCGGCGAGCTTGCCAGGCGCGGAGGCAACGGATTGAGTGAGGCTGGCGCTCTGCGGCGGCAAAGACGAATGAGCGGAAACCGAGGACGTGGTCTCGGTGGAAACCGGGTAAACCGGCGTGGGATCAAAAAGCGAGAGCGTCGTGTCCGCAGAAGCAAAGGCATAACTGGCCGGCATTGCGCTCTCCGCCCACTCCGCGGGGAAGCGCAAATCGATGGAATCAGCGGCCGAGATTACGGCGGGCTTCGAAGAGACCGATTCTCCGCGGGCCAGCAAACCAGCGGCAAACCCCCAGGCGCCGGCGGTGGCCGCCGCGATAAGGCAGGCCGCCATCGCGAAGCCCATACGGTCGAACGTTGATCTGGAGGTACGCCTGGACAGTGCCCCCATTTCCCCTTCCCCGGTTCCCGCCCGATTGTTCTCCCAAAATAAGCTTAATTATGGCTTGGCTGGAGAGAATTTTCCGGTCTTTTTTCCCCGCCCCAGGAGGGGGTTAACGGGCTCTTGAGGCTCCTGCCCGAAGGGCCGCTGGCCGGGCCCTTATC
>CATPCO010000685.1 GCA_955652925.1 uncultured Xanthobacteraceae bacterium
CGCAATCACGAGCTTGCCGAGGCGCTCGAGCAGCAGACGGCTACCGCCGAGATTCTGAGGATCATCAGCACCTCGCCGACCAACCTTCAGCCCGTGCTGGATGTGCTGGTGAGGAGCGCGGCGCGCTTCTGCGGTGCCGATGACGTCACCATCTTTCAGCTTGACGGAGAGAGCCTGCGCTCCACTGCTCATTGGGGACCCATCCCCCAGGAAATGGGCCTTCGATTGGCCTGCGTGCGCGGCAGTGTCGGCGGCCGTACCGTGCTTGATCGCCAGCCTGTGCACGTGATCGATCTCCAGGCTGAGACAGCGGAATTTCCGCAGGGAAGTGCGTTCGCAAAACGGCTGGGTCACCGGACCACGCTCGGCGTTCCATTGCTGCGCGAAGGCGTGGCGTTTGGCACCATTCAGCTCCGGCGGACCCAGGCTAAGGCATTCACCGACAAACAGATCGAGTTGCTCAAGAGCTTTGCCGATCAGGCGGTGATTGCGATCGAGAACGTCCGCCTGTTCGATGAAATCCAGGAGAAGAGCCGGCAACTCGCCGAGGCCAGCCAGCACAAGTCGCAGTTCCTCGCCAACATGAGCCATGAGCTGCGCACGCCGCTCAACGCCATCCTCGGCTATACCGAGCTCATCCTCGACAATATCTATGGCAATACGCCGGACAAGATGCGCGAAGTGCTCGAACGGATCGAACGCAATGGCAGGCATCTGCTTGGCCTCATCAACGATGTATTGGATTTATCAAAGATCGAGGCCGGCCAGCTTGTCCTCGCGCTCGGCGATTACTCGCTCAAGAATGTCGTGCAAACGGTCTTCAGCACGGTGGAAGCGCTGGCGAAGGAAAAGAACCTTGCGTTCAAGGTCGAGATGCCGGCACAGATGCCGAACGGACATGGCGACGAACGCCGGCTCACGCAAGTTCTGCTCAATCTGGTAGGAAATGCGATAAAATTCACCGACGAAGGCGAGGTCGTGATCAAGGCCTCGAACGCGAACGGATCGTTCGAGGTTGCCGTGCGGGATACCGGCCCCGGCATTTCCGAGCGCGATCAGGCCAAGCTGTTCCAGCAATTCCAGCAAGCTGACAATTCCATCACCCGCAAGAAGGGCACTGGGCTGGGCCTCGCCATTTCCAAACGCATCATCGAGATGCACGGAGGAAGAATCTGGGTTGAATCGCGTGTCGGTCAGGGTTCAACCTTTGCCTTCACGCTTCCAGTCGCGGTGAGAGAACAAGCGAGACAAATACCGCCAAGCTAACCAGGGAGGAACAATCATGAAAAGACCGGTTCTCATTCTTGCGGCAGCCGCGGCAACATTGTTGAGCCCGGCGCTGCGCGCCGAGAACTTTCCAAGCAAGCCGGTCACGCTCGTTGCGGTGTTCGGCCCGGGCAGCGCCAGTGACACGCTTTGTCGCGTGATCGCGCAGCCGCTCGGCACCGCGCTCAAGGAAACCGTCATCGTCGAAGACCGTCCCGGCGCGAACGGAGCGCTGGCGGCGCAGTTCGTCGCACGCGCTGCGCCCGATGGCCACACGCTGCTCATGGGAACAAACTCCCCGCTTTCCGCCGCCCCTTTCCTGACGAAGAGCCTGGGTTACGATCCGATCAAGAGCTTCACGCCGGTGTCGCGCGTTGGCAGCTTCACGCTGATCCTGGTGGTCAATCCGAGCTTGCCTTTCAAGACGGTCAAGGAGCTGGTCGAATACGCCAAGGCCAATCCCGGCAAGCTGTCGTTCGCCAGCGCCAACACCGCCGGCATCGTCGCCGGCGAGACGCTCGCGCACTGGGCCGAGATCGACCTCCTGCATGTGCCCTACAAGAGCACGCCGCCCGCCATGCAGGACGTGCTCGCCGGCCGCGTCTCCATGATGTTTGCCGATCTCACCACCAGCATGCCGCATGTGCAATCGGGCGCGTTGCGCGCGATCGCTCAGACGCGGCTGCAGCGCAGCGCGCTCTATGCGGAATTGCCGACTCTGGATGAGCTTGGAGTGACGGGCTTTGACCTCGATGCTTGGGCCGGCATTGTTGCGCCGGCGCATACGCCGCCAGTGATCGTGACGCAGCTCAACACCGAGCTGCGCAAGATCATCGACAGCCAGGACATCAGATCGAAACTCGGCAATGTCGGTTTCGAGGCCTTCTCAAGCACGCCCGCCGAATTCGGGGGTTTCATCGAGGCCCAGCTCGGCAAATGGGGCAAGATGGTCAAGGACGCCGGTATTCAGCCGGAATGAGCTGTTGAAGTCGCAGCTCGCTCAGGCGCTGCTCGCTCCGCGCTGCGTTGGCATCGTCGGCCAGTCCGACGATGCCAACAAAACGGCGGGACGGCCGCTCAAGTTCCTGCGCCAGGCTGGGTTTTCCGGCCGCATCTACCCCATCAATCCGCGCCGCGAGTTCGTGCTCGGTGAGCGCGCCTGGCCTTCGGTCTCGGCGCTGCCAGAAGTGCCGGAGCACGTCTACATTGTAACGCCGACCGATGCTGCCATCGAGGCGGTCGAAGCCTGCGGCCGCCTCGGCGTCAACGTTGCAACAGTGCTTGCCGACGGATTCGCGGAAACCGGCACGCAAGGCCTCGCGCGCGAGGCCCGGCTGCGCGAGATCTGTGCGGCGACCGGCATCCGCATCGTGGGCCCGTCGAGCCTCGGCGTGGTCGATCTGCGCAGCCGGACCATGCTCACCGCGAACGCGGTCTTCGACGAGCCGGACTGGCCGCCGGGCCGCATCTTTGCCGCTTCGCACAGCGGCAGCATGATCGGGGCGCTCGCGTCGCGCGGCAAGGCGCGCGGGCTGGGTTTTGCGGGGCTCGTTTCCGTCGGCAATGAAATCGATCTCTCGCTCGGAGACATATGTGAAGCGACACTCGATGACCCCGGCATCGACTGCTACATGTTGTTTCTCGAAACCATGCGGCACGCGCAGGCGCTGCGGCGTTTTGCGATTGCAGCGGCACAACGCGACAAGCCGGTCATTGCATACAAGCTCGGCCGTTCGGATGCCGCGCGGGAGCTGGCAGTGTCCCATACCGGTGCGCTCGCCGGCGAGGACGACGTTGCGGATGCTTTTCTAACCGCTTGCGGCATCGCGCGCGTCGCTACGCTGGAGGGTCTGATCGAAGGCGCGTTGTTGCTCGCGCGCGTGCCTGCCGCTCCGCGCGGCGCACAGCGGCGCAACGTGGGTGTGGTCACGACGACCGCGGGTGGTGCGACCATGGTCGTCGACCCGCTTGCAAGCCGCGGCGTCAACATCCAAGGCGCAAGCACGGCGACAATTGCGCGCCTCGCCGCAGCGGGTATCGAGGTCAAGCCGGCACGCATCACCGATCTCACGGTTGCGGGTGCTCGCTACGACACCATGAAAGCCGCGCTCGACATTCTCCTTGCCGCGCCGGAGTTCGATCTCGTCCTGGCCGTGATCGGCTCATCGGCGCGGCACTATCCGCACGAGACCGTGCGCCCGCTCATCGAGGCCGCCGGCTCGGGCAAGCCGCTTGCGGCGTTTCTGGTGCCGGACGCGCCGGATGCGCTCGCCGCCTTGAGCCGGGCGGGCGTTCCGAATTTCCGCACGCCGGAAGCGTGCGCCGATGCAGTCGCCGCCGTGCTCGCGCGACGCGCACCGGTGCGAATTGCGGCACATGCGTCTGCAGCAGCTTCAGGTCACGGACTGGTCCTCGATGAGGTTGCGTCAGGCGCCCTGATCGAGCGCCTCGGTATTGCACGTGCCCCCGGCGTGACGCTTGACTGCAATATAGCGCAAGCACCCACCTTGCCGTTCTCTTATCCCGTCGTGGTCAAAATTCTTTCGGCTGGCATCGCACACAAGAGCGACATCGGCGGCGTTGTGCTCGGAGTTTCCGACGGCGCTTCCTTGCTGCAGGCAATCCAAAACATTCGCACCGCGCTCGCAGCAAGGACGGCCGCAGTATCCGTCGCGCGCGTGCTGGTGCAGCCCATGATCTCGGGCATCGGCGAGGTGCTGATCGGCTATCGCGTCGATCGCGACGTCGGACCGCTGATCATGCTGGCCGCAGGCGGCGTGCTCACCGAGATCGTGCGCGACCGCAGTCTGCGATTGGCGCCGGTGGATCTTGCCGACGCGCGCGAAATGATCGCGGAGCTGCGCAGCCTTGTTGCCCTTTCCGGCTATCGCGGTAAGCCGAAAGGCGATCTCGACGCGCTGGCGCAAGCCATCGTGAGACTATCGGCCCTTGCACATGATCCGTCCGCCCTCGAGGCCGAGATCAACCCGCTCATTGTATTGCCGCAAGGTCAAGGCGTCGTCGCCGTGGACGCCCTGGTGAAGCTTGCAGCGAAGGCGTAGGTTGGGTCGAGCTTTGCGAGACCCAACTATTTGACGCTGTATCGATGATGTTGGGTCTCGTAAAAAACTCGACCCAACCTACAAAAAGAGGCCCACTCATGTCGCATGCCGAGGCATTTACCCCATTGCATCCGGCCGCAGGCGCGACCAAGGCGGTGATCGGCTTTGTCAGCGAGCTCCGCCACGCCGCACTGAGCGAAGAGGTGCGCCATTATGCGCGGCGGCATCTGCTCGATACCGTGGGCGTGATGATCGCAGGCGCAGGTGGGGCGGTAGCCGGCAAGGCCGAGGCCATGCTCGCGGCAGTGCGCCCGCCTGGCGACATTCCGGTGCCGGGACGCACGCGCCGCGCCGACCTCCTCGATGCCGCCTTCCTCGGCGGCACGGCAGCCCACGGCATTGAGCTCGATGACGGATTCCGGCAAGGCTCCGTACACCCCGGCTGCGTCGTTGTGCCGGTGGTGCTCGCGTTGGCATATGAGAGCCGTGCGAGCGGAGTAGCGCTGATCGAAGCGCTCGTCGCCGGCTACGAAACCGACATCGCGATTGGCCGCGCGTGCCATCCCGAGCTGCGCCAACGCGGATTCCATCCCGCGGCGGCGGTGGGCGTGTTCGGCGCCGCGATGGCCGCCGGCAAGCTGCGTGGGCTTGCCCGCGAGCAACTCGCCAACGCGCTCGGAATTGCGGCATCGAGCGCGGCCGGGCTGTTCGCGTTCGTCAACGGCGGCGCTGACATCAAGCGCCTGCACGCCGGACATGCCGCCCGCGAGGGCCTGCAAGCCGCGCTTCTGGCCGAGCAGGGTATTGAAGGTCCGCCCGATGTCATTGAGGCCCACGACGGCTTCATGCAGGCTTTTGCCTTCGGGCGCGCGGATAAAGCGCGTGCAATCGCGCTGCCGCCCAAGGTGCCGTTCGGCATCACTGATTGTTATATCAAGCCGTATCCTTGCTGCCGCCATATCCAGCCAGCGGTCGAAGCGCTTATTGGGCTCGTGCAGGATGAAAATATCGCGCCGCAAGAGGTCGAGCGGATCGATGTGGCGACCTACCGCATCGCCGCCGAGCATGCCGATACCGGGTGGGATGATTTCGCGAGCGCCCAGTTGAGCTTTCCGTATTTGATGGGCGTTGCGCTGAAGCATCGCGGTATCAGGTTCGAGCATTTCGACGAGACCGTTCGGCGTGATCCGTGGTTTACGGGTTTTGCGCCCACGCTCCACGTCGCGGCCCCCTCTGACATTGACCGGCTGTATCCGCAGCTGCGCCCCGCCCGCGTGACGGTCACCACAGCCCGCGGCAAATTCACCCGACAAGCCGATGAGGCGCTCGGCTCCCGGCAAGTGCCGCTTGATTATGATGGCTTGCGAGCGAAATTTGTCGGGCTTGTCGATGCCGCTTATGGTCCTGCGCGTGCAAAAGATCTCGCGCAACGACTTTGGTCCGTGGAAGCAATGCAAGACGTTTCGCCGCTGGTTGAAGCAATGACCGAGTAATGAACGAAGGCCCGTCAGAATGGACCCGCGGGTCAAGCCCAGGGTCAAGCCCGCGGGTGACCACAAATGAGGAGGTCGC
>CATPCO010000686.1 GCA_955652925.1 uncultured Xanthobacteraceae bacterium
GCAGCCTTGATTGATTGAATGAGATTCATCCCATTTACTTTGATCGTTTGAACGATCGATTCCCCGTTACACCGTCCCGTGCCGGACGCGATATAGCTGTAACGAACCCGGAATTGATCGGAGCCCATTGCAACAATATCAACCAGGCTCAGCGGAACAATCAGCTTGCCGTAGAAATTGGAAATGGCGCTGGCGGAAAGTGGCCCCGATGATCTCTTCTCGGGGATCACGAACTTGCTCGCTTCCTCGCCGTCGGCCGCCCCGAGCGCCAGGTAAAAGGCCTGGACCGTTGTCATCGCCGTGCCATAGGCCTTCGTCGGGTCAAAGGCGATGGCAATTCTGGTGATCGGAAGCTGCAGAGGCGCGTGGTGATGTCCGGTATGCGCGCCGAACGCTGATTTCCCCTCAACGTAAACCCGTTTGCCCACCAACTGTCGCAAGTCTCTCCATAGCGCGTGGCCCGCTCCATCGCTCTCGGCGGGGTAGACCTGAATTTTATCGAAGGATTGTTGCGGATTGAGAAACTCGTCCCCCGTCGCGCAAATGGGCGCATTCATTGTCAGGATATAAGCAGGCTCGGGTGTGTCGCCCTTGCGCACATCCTCATAGTTCGGCGGTCCTGCAAAAATGCGGTAGGCCAAGGCACCTTGGAACGAGAGGCTGCCCGCTTCCTTGACGTTGATGCACGCGGCATGTGCCGATGGTGCCGAGAAGCTCAAGGCCAAGATCAACGCCAAGATCAACGCAAATCGCTGCGGCATGGAGATAACCACATTTACTGGCGCAAATTGATCGGCAGGCCGATCATATCGCGCAGTGAGCCGCAAAACCACCGTCCCGTCATTCCGGGCTCCCTCGCTGCGCTCGGTCCCGGGAATGACGTCGTGAGTATTCGGCCTTGAACCGAACGAATCACGCCGCGGCGGCTTGCTTGAAGCGGCGCAGCGTTTCGATCTGATCCGCAAAATCAGCAATGCGGTACATCGGGTAAAGCATGACAATGTCCGCGCCGAGCCTGCGCCAGCCGCTTGCGGCCGCTGCCCATCGTTGGGGATCAGGCTCATTCACGCGCAGCCAAGCCTCCAGTCCGAATTTGCCGCGGTCGCGTCCGAACTCCTTGAGATGCTCGTGCAGGATCGGGATCTTCTGCTCCGCATCTTGCGGCGCCATGATCGGCATCCAGCCGTCACCAATGCGCGCCGCGCGCTTCATTGCGGCGTCGGACGAGCCCCCAAGCCAGATCGGAATCGGACGTTGAATCGGCGCCGGTGTGATGTTGACCGCCGTGAGATCATGGAAGCGGCCGCGGAATGTGACGAGGTCCTGCGTCCACAGCGTGCGGAGCACCTTGACCTGCTCGGCCTCACGCGCGCCGCGGGTCTTCCAATCCATTCCGAGCGCCTGGTATTCGACGAAATTCCAGCCGACGCCGATGCCGAGCCGCAGCCGTCCGCCCGAGAGGATGTCGACTTCGGCCGCCTGCTTCGCCACCACCCCGGTTTGACGCTGCGGAAGAATGAGCACGCCGCTCGACAGCCGGATGGTTTTCGTCACGGCGGCGAGAAAGCCCAAGGTCACCAGCGTCTCGTGGAACGGGTCCTTCTCGTTGTAGAGCGGCGTCCAGCCCTCACGCGCCGTCGCGCCGAAGACATGGTCGGCCACTTCGATGCCGGCATAGCCGAGGTCCTCTGCCGCCTGTGCCCAATCACGAATCTTGGCGTGGTCGGTTCCGATGTCGCGGGTGGGGAAGAAAGCGTGGAGTTGCATGATCTTTACCGGATGGTTGATTGACAGGCTATTGTCCACTCTTCCAGACTGCTCGCATAGAGATCCGCCGTAGCGGTCCAAAACACAAGCGGGGAGGATTTACCGTGGCCCAGACCATCGAAGGATTTGTCGGCTCGGCATTGGACGAGGCAAAGATCTCCTCGCTCCACGTCAAGGTGATCGCGCTCATTGCGGCTGGATATTTCTTCGACGTGATCGATCTGATTGTGCTGGGCTCGCTCATTCCCGACATGGTGGCGTCCAAATTCGCGACCGCCGCCGAGGCCGGCTGGGTCGGCAGCGCAACCGTGTTCGGCATGTTTATCGGCGCCGCCGGTCAGGGCGAGTTCAGCGACCGTTGGGGGCGCAAGACGGTCTATCAATTCAACCTGCTCTTATTCGGGATCTTCACCATCATCGGCGCGTTCGCGCCCAGCGTGTTCTGGCTTGGGGTCTGCCGGTTCGTGGCGGGGCTTGGGCTCGGGGGCGAGCAACCGCTCGCTTTCGCCTATGCCGGCGAATATTCGCCGCGGCGCATTCGCGGACGCATTCTGGCGATCGTCCATTTCATCGGCGGCGCGTGCGTGTGGCCGATTGCCTCGCTGTTCACGCTAGCATTCCGCGACCAGATCGGCTGGCGCGGGGTATGGATCGTGATCGGTATCGGCGCGCTCATCGTGTGGCTGTTTCGTTTCGCGCTGCCGGAATCCCCGCGCTACCTTTCCACCCATGGCAGGGGCAAGGAGGCGCTCGACGTGCTGGCGCGTCTGGGGATCGCGGGACCGAAGGAGGAGCTTGCGACCAGTGCCGCGAGCAACACGCAAAGCGATCCGTTTGCGCTGGTGTTCCGGATGTTTCCCACCCGCGTCGTCGCCGGCATGATCTGCTTTGCGGCGTTCTTCGGCGTTGCCATCGGTCTCGGCACATGGCTGCCCAACATCATGACCGCGAAGGGCTTCACCATCACCAAATCGCTCACCTACACCTTCGGCATGACACTCGCGGTGCCGTGCGCAAGCCTGTTCATGATGTATGCGCTCGATCATTTCGGCCGCAAGATCACCTCGGTATGCGCCTTCGTTGCCGCAGGACTGATGGCAATCGTGTTTGCGAACGCGGCGAGCGATACCCAGCTGTTGATTGCCGGATTCGTGATGATCTTCTTCATTCAGGTTGCCGGCAATTCCATGCAGATTTTTGCATCGGAAGTATTCCCCACCAACGCGCGAGCGTCGGGCTTCGGCTGGGCGGCGGGCGTGGGCCGGCTCGCCACCGCCTTCATCGTTCCGACCATTCTGTGGATCCAGCTGCGCTGGGGACTGACCACGGTATTCGCGTGTCTCGCGACGGTGCTGCTGATTGCCGCTGTGTCCGTCACACAACTCGGCCCCGAGTCGAAGCGCAAAGGCCTTGACGAAATCGCCCCGCCCACGGGGTGAGATAGCGAGTGTCCGTTGAAGCTGATGCAGGCTGCGGTTTACCTCTCCCCGCAGAGGAGAGGTCGGAATGTGCGCGCTCGCGCGCGCATTCCGGTGAGGGGCTACAATCGCGAGGTCACCCCCTCCCCTCGCATGGCTCGAGCCTCTTTCGCTATACTGAAATCTTTGGAGAGAAAATTGTGAAATTGTTGCTGGCCATCTTAGCGATAATCGCCATCGCCGCTCCCTGCTTTGCTGGTCCAGCGCTCCCTCCCATTACGGTCAGTCTCATTATGGTGACCTGGGTCGGTCCAACACCGGTGCCGCCCGACGTGCAAACGCCTGCGATGATGCTGGTCGGCAGCTTCACTGGCCCTCCTGGTGATGCCAATATGGTCGGCTCGGCGATGCATCAGTGCAAACAGGCAGCAGAGACCGCCCTCATTAATGTTGGCGGGCCGCCCAATGCCGTCGGTGTTTCATTTCAGTGCGTCCAGAGCAAATAGCGCATTGCCAATCTGCCCTGCGCCCCCGGTCCAAGCCTCTCTCAATGGCGACACGTCGGTGGTATATTTTGGAGCCGCTGGCGGGGTCCTTATTATCAACAGGGGACCGCATGAAAATAGGGCCGCTCGATTGCGTCAACGGCAGCCGCTAGGTCAGCACAGCGACAGGTAGCATGGCCGTGAAGACGCCCCAGCGGAAAAGGATGAAGCTCAAGCAGGGCAAGCGGCAGGAGACGGCTGTGCGCCGCCGCGTCGCCTCGCATGACAATTTGAAACGCGCGTTGGCGCAGCGGACAAGAAAACCCTTCGCGATTCACCTTGCGCTCATTCCGTTACTTTGACGCGCTCGTTCATCGCCCGCAGCCGTGCGGTTAGCACGCGCATCACGCGAAGAGCGAAAAATGGAGTGTGTTGCACCATGAACAGGAACCTGCGTTCATCGATGGGAATAACGATCGACTGCCTGATCGCACGTACTGTTGCGCTTCTCGGACCGGCGTCAATCAATGCCATCTCGCCCAGATTGCCGCCCGCCGAGACGGTCTCGTAGACGTGGTTGCCATCGATAATCTGCAAGTCCCCCGACTTCACCACATACATGAGATGACCCGGTTCGCCCTTCTCGAACAGGGATTCCCCCGCTGCCAAAGTCACCCCTTCGGGGTCCTTTCCAAACAATCCCAAGAAGTCTTCGGTCAGCCCCAGCTCCCTGTCATCGGCGCTGATCGTGCGATACCTGGCCGCCAAATTTTGGTCTTGCCGTAGCGCAGCATAGTGACAGATCGAAAATGTGACCGAATTGTCAGTCGTTACTTACCGGCTTTTGCCGCTGCTTGCGCAATCCACTGATCCAAATTTTCAGCGCCGTTTTGCGCGACATAGTCGTATTCGGAAAGGCCGACCGACAGCGGCTCTATATAGCCAATGCTCATATCCGGCACATATGTCGGCTTGCGCAATGTCATTGGGTCGTCCTCATACCGGCTCCATTGCCCATTGCTGTTCTCAAACAGCAGATAAACGCCGCTCTTGATCTTTCCGATCCCGAGATACGCAAGCGGATTCCAGGAAGCGACCACCCTCTGCTGCGTCTTGGGGTCGGCGATCCCGTCGATCCGCACTGCGAGAAGGCCATTCCCGCGCTCAACGCTGCGCGCAATCTCGTAGCGGACCCAGCGATCCTTCCAGGTGTGTGCGCCGATCAACACGCACGTCACTGAAGTTTGATCAACCCCATCGCGGATTGCCTGTTTGATCTCGTCGTCCGCGAGCGCCGTCGCCGGTTCTGACACCCGGCTGTCCACGTAAGCAGCAACGCCAGGCGTACGGTGTGCCCGCCAAGCCGCACAGACTACGTCTGCCCGATACCGGTCCTCATCATAACGGAAGGAGAAAAAAACTTTCACGCTGTGCGCATGATTGGAGACGCCGGCACGATCATTCATCTCGCCTCTCAGCGCTGCTGAAGCTTCCGCCGTGTGCTATATCACATCAACGCGCTTGCGGTTGCAAGCACGGAAGCTCAACGGCCGAAGCTCAACGATTAAATTCGCCAACCACGGGCAGGGCCACGGCCGAATACGGCAAAACGCGAGTTATCTCCTCCTGCTACACCAGTGGGCGTAGCAGTAACGCCGGGCTCAGCGGCTTGGGAGAGGTGGGCGC
>CATPCO010000687.1 GCA_955652925.1 uncultured Xanthobacteraceae bacterium
GATGTACCGCTTCGAGATCGAAGCGGTCACCACGACCGACGTTGCAGCGTGACAGAAGCAGTTATCTGCACATTTAGAGTCCGTCGCGATGAAATCGAATCAGCTCGTAGGGTGGGCAAAGGCGCGCGCAAGATGATTTGCATAGATAGACACTCGACCGCGCGCAACGCAGTCAAGCTTGCGCAGACTGCGTACACTTGTCTGCTTTTGCCCACGCGGTCGTCTGCGACGCGGCTCAATAGAATCTCGGCTCAAGCTCGGTCGACCACAGAGCGTTGTCATCGACGTCCTTGAGCGTGACCGTCATCATCTCGCTGCTGCCGTCGATGGAGACCTGGCCAAAGAACTGCAAACCGAAGCTCGGCGGCAGGTTCTGTCCCTGCTCCTGGCTTGGCGCCTTCACATAAACGAGTTGTGGCCCGAATGTACCGTCGAGCGTATTGGGGCCAAAGGTGCCCGCATGGATCGGTCCGGACACGAATTCCCAGAACGGATCAAAATCCGCAAACGCAGCCTTGTTCGGGTCATAATAATGCGCCGCCGTGTAATGCACGTCGGCAGTCAGCCAGACCGTGTTACGAATGCCGGCGCGCTTGGTGAAGGCAAGGAGATCGGCAATCTCCAATTCGCGGCCGCGGGGCGCTCCATTATCGCCCTGAGCGACGGCCTCGACTCCCCAGTTGCGAGCGGGATCATCGACGACGAGCAGACCAAGCGGCTGATCGGCGGCGATCACTTTCCAGGTCGCGCGCGAATTGATGAGCGCGCGCTTGAGCCACGCGAGTTGCGTGGGCGCCAGAAAGTAGGCGGCGGGACCGTAGCGCTCCTCGCGGCCCTCGCCGTTCGGTCCGCGATAGCTGCGCATATCCAATATGAACAGGTCCAGCAGCGGGCCATATGAGATCTGCCGGTAGACACGGCCCGGCTCGGCAGGAACGGGGTGTACCGGCAGGTATTCGTGGAACGCTCGCGCCGCGCGGGATGCGAGCTCAAGTGCATTCTGCTCGACATAGTTCTCGCGCCGGTGCTCCGGGCGCGTGAGCGGCTCTCCCGGCCACCAATTATTGGTGACTTCATGATCATCCCATTGGGAAAAGATCGGAACCTCGCGGTTAAACGCGAGCACGTTCTTGTCCAGAAGATTGTATTTGTAGTTGCCCCGGAACTCGGCGGGTGTCTCGGCGGGCTTCGCCTTTTCTTCGGTGACGATGTTTTTCCACGTCTCCCCGTTGGGCATCATCTGCTCGGCTGCAATCGGACCGTCGGCATAGATATTGTCGCCGCTGTGGACGAAAAAATCAGGCCGATTGCGCAGCATGGTGGCGTAGGTACGCATGCCGCCGCGGCTCTCATCGATACCCCAGCCCTGCCCCGCGGTATCGCCCGACCAGATGAATGTGAGTGATCGTCGGTCCGCCGGCGCGGTGCGGAAACGGCCAACCATGGCCTCGCTCATGATGGTTGGCCAGGCGAAGTCTGCGAAACGGATGCGGTAGAAAATCTGCTCGCCGGCCGGAAGGTTCTCAAGCAACATCTTGGCGGTGCAGTCGGTCTCCGGCAGGGCATCGACGAAACCCGCATCCTGCACATGCTTGAAGCTCTCGGTCGTCGACCATTCCACCAGCATCCGCGCGGGGCGATCGGCACGGGCCCACACGACGCCGGAATCATTCGTGACGTCGCCCGACTGGAGGCCATGGGTGATGGCGGGGCGGTCGGCGGCTCGACTGAGATAAGGCCGTTTGATGCCGTCGAAGCCGGCGAATGCTGTCGCCGCCATGGCGGTTGTTAGAAACCTTCGGCGCGTGGGCAGCCGGGTCATGGGTGGTCTCATGTGCATTGTCGGCAGACCTTTCGCCTCCAGTATGCCCCGTGCCATGTGACACGGCGCTAACGTCCATCGACGGAGAAGACTGGGGATAGAATCACAACTGTCACATGCCCGACAGAGCGAATCGGAGATGGTCATACGGTAGGTTGAGTAAGTGGCTTTGCGTTGCCCCCGGTAGCTATTACCCCGGCCGCTGGTGCTGCGGCCGGGGACCAACCCCCCGGCCCGCCTGCCCATGACAGTGCTCGCTTCGTCCCTTTTAGAGTAGTCTTTAACTCGGTGAGCGATACTACGGATTGGTTGATGTCGATCGCGCTGGGTGTGATCGTCACGGCTTGGCTCGTGTGGCTCAGCGCGACCGCCTATGCATTGTTCAATGGATAGTCCGCATTCATGGTTCTGTCACAACAGGACTTGTAGGATTACCACTCCAGCTGCCGTGCGAAACGGCCTCAACCCTGTTGTAAACGAGAAACATGCGACGTTGTGTTGCGCTGTCGGCGATCGTGGCGAACCTGCTCGTGATGATGACGCAGGTTTTTGCGCAAGGGGCAAGCTCGGAGATCAAAAACATCGAGACCGTCGTGATCATTTATGCGGAGAATCGCAGTTTCGACAATCTCTATGGCCACTTTCCCGGCGCCGATGGCCTGGCGAATGTCCGGCCGGGGAGCTCCGCGCAGGTGGACCGCGACGGCTCGGTGCTCAAGGAATTGCCGCGCGTTTGGGATGGATTGACCGCGCCGGGCGTCACGCCGCCGGTGACGGCGGCGCAAACCAGGTATCTCCCGAACAAGCCCTTCGCCATCGATGATCCGGCCGGTTTCAACACGCCGCTGAGCGTCGCCCCCCGCGATCTCTGGCATCGTTTCTACCAGCACCAGATGCAAATCAATGGAGGGAAAAACGACCGTTTTGTCGCCTACGCCGATGCCGGCGGTCTGGTCATGGGCTATTACGACGGCTCCAAGCTCCCGCTCTGGAACATCGCGCAGAAATATGTTCTGGCCGATAATTTCTTCCAAGCCGCCTTCGGTGGATCCTTTGTCAATCACTTCCTGCTGGTCTGCGGCTGCGTGCCCACCTACCCGAACGCCGATCAAAGCCCGGCCAGGGCTCAGATTGCAGCGGTTGAAGCTGATGGCGTCACTTTAAAGCTTGCGGCCAACTCGCCGAAATCCGCACTCGAAGGCATTCCGGAATTCGTCAACGATGGAGAAATCACTCCGGACTTCTATGCAGTCAACACCATGCAGCCGCCCTATCAACCGAGCTTCAACAGACCGGCCCGAGGCAGTGATCCGCGGTTCGCCGATCCGAATGCACCAACCACGTTGCCCCCGCAGAACGAGGTGACAATCGGGGACTTGTTGAGCCTCAAGGGCGTGAGCTGGGCCTGGTATGCGGGCGCCTGGCAGGTTGCGCTCGACGGCAAGAACGCCGAGCCGCAACCGAATTTCCAGTACCACCACCAGGCCTTCAACTATTTCGTCCAGTTCGCGCCCGGCACGGCGGCACGAGCAGCGCATCTCAAGGACGGCGGCATGAACGGAGCCGAGTTCATCAAGGCCATCGATCAAGGACAGCTGCCGCAGGGCACCTTCTACAAGCCGCAGGGCAACCTGAACGAGCATCCCGGCTATGCGTCCGCATTGGCGGGCGACGAGCATATCGCCGATGTGATCGCCCACCTTGAGAAAAGCCCGCAATGGCCGCATATGCTGGTGCTCGTGACCTACGACGAGAACGGTGGCTTTTGGGACCATGTTGCCCCGCCGAAGGGCGACCGCTGGGGTCCAGGCACACGCATTCCGGCGCTGATCGTCTCGCCATTCAGCAAGAAGGGCCACGTCGACCACACCCAATACGACACCACATCGATCCTGCGTTTCATTTCCCGTCGCTTTGGCCTGCCGATATTGCCGGGGATCGCCGCGCGCGACCGGGCGCTCAAGGCGAACGGCCATCCCGCCATGGGCGACCTCGCCGCCGCGCTGACGTTCTAGTGCACGGCCGTCAAGCCATGCGCTTATCTCGCAGCTTTTTCGGATTGCTCATTGTGGGAATCGCCCTTTGCGGGTTGCTGCCTCGCGCCACGGCGGAGCCAAGCGAGGTATCCGAGCGGGCAATCCGCGCTGCGCTGGAGAAATGGACCGCGGATTTCAACGCAGGCAATGCGCAAGCCGCGTGCGGCCTATTCTCTCCGGAGCTGCGTTACGATTTCCGCGGCCATCCCGAGCGCAACTACGGCGACATCTGCAGCCTTCTGCATCGTTCATTGGGCGACCGGACAAAAAAATATTCCTACAGCCTCGAAATCAGGGAAGTCCTGGTTTCGGGTGAGCTCGCCGTCGTTCGTCTCGTATGGAGACTGAGAACCTCAGCCGTCGGCATTCCGGGGTCATCCGCGGAATCGATCGAGCCCGGTATGGACATCTTTCGCAGGCAGGCGGATGGGAGCTGGAAGATCATACGATACGTTGCGTATGAAGAATAACAAAGCGCGGTTGCCCAATATCAGGGGAGGAGCAGCAAGACGCTCATGTTTTGATTCGGGCCGCAGCGCGTCGCGGCGGTGTCGGCGCCGTTCATTCCACTTTCACATTGAGCTCCTTCACCAGCCGGGCGTATTTTTCCGAATCTTCGCGCACCAGCCTCGCGTACTGCTCGGCCGTTCCTCCCGCGGCTTCCTGTGCCTGATCAGCGAAGCTTTTGCGCACATTGTCGTCACGCAGCGCAGCGTTGATCTCGCTGTTGAGACGCTCGGCGATGTTGCGCGAAGTGCCCTTGGGCACGAATACGCCGATGCGTTGATCGACCACGAGCCCGCTTATGCCGGCTTCCTGAAATGTCGGCACATTCGGCAGCGACGGCGAGCGCGCCGCCATGGATTGCGCGAGCAGATAGAGCGTTCCGGCGGTGTAATGGGGAAGCAGCGGAGTCGTGCCAAGCGAGCCGAGTTGGACGTGGCCGGCGATCAGATCGTTGATCGCCGGGCCGCCGCCACGATAAGGCACCTGCTCAAGCGTGATGCCAGCAAGGCTCGCGTACCACAGTGCGACCATGGCTTGGAGCGAGCCCGCGCCGCTTCCGGTCGCAAACCGCAAGCCCGGCTGCTTTTTTGCGAGCGTGGTGAGTTCGGCAAGTGTGGTTACGCCCAGCGAAGGATGTGCAGCGAGCGCGATCGGCTGGTGCGACAGCTCGATCACCGGGAGAAGCTCCTGCAACGGGTCGAAGCTCATCTTGTAGACATGCGGGTTGCTGCTCACCGCGTCGGTTGCGATCAGGACGGTGTAGCCGTCGGGGAGACTTTTCGCCGCATACTCGATGCCGATGTTTCCGTTGGCGCCTGACTTGTTTTCGACCACGATCTGCTGGCCGAAAACGCGCGACAGATAGTCGCCGACGACCCGCGCGGCCACATCGGTCGATCCGCCCGCCGGAAACGGAACGACGAAGCGGATCGGCCGGCTCGGCCACTCGGCCGCCGCCGCGTCAATGCAGCGGCGCCGGTGAGCATGAGAATCAAAATAAACCGACACAATGTCACCATGGCGGATTGCTCCTTCTTTCACGGCCTGCATCGCATATCATATGGGCGCACTGCCCGGTTGGTTCTGCAGCTCCGTGCCTTGGATTGTAACCCCGATGCCGTATTCGAGATATCTTCCTGAGC
>CATPCO010000688.1 GCA_955652925.1 uncultured Xanthobacteraceae bacterium
CAACCCAACCCATCATTATTCAAAAGAGAGAGAGAGAGAGAGAGTTAAATCAAACCGGCCTGAAGGCCGCAATCCGGCGCACCTGCTGATCGAAGGTCACCGTGTGAGAACACTCCACCTTGGCGCCAAGCGCTCCAATGAGCGCATCAGCGAAAGAGCCAAGCCCTTGCTTAACAGCGATCATGGCCGCGAAGACCTCCTGCTCGCTTTCGAGAACGAGAACATCAACCTGTAGCATCCGTTCAATCGCGGCGGCCAATTCTTCGCCCCTGAGCCCGTATATCCGTTCAAGAACCCATGCAGTCTCCGCCATCGCGACGATGCTGACGAAGCCAGGATTCTCTGCTCGAAGTCGCCGTTCGATCAGCTCGGTCGCCTTTGGCGATTGAACAGGATCGTCTTGGGCGAGGTAGCGAACGACAACGTTGGTATCCAGCCCAATCATTATCGCCTGCGCGGCAGCGCGTTCGCAGCCGCACCGGCAGCGGCCGCCTCGCCCATCTCTTCGATTGTCACCGGCCGCCGGGACTTAACAATGCCACGCAAGATGGCGGCGGGCCGCTTCGGCAAGAGGACCACGCTGCCGTCGGGATGCATGAAGAATTTGAGCCGGTCGCCAGGCTTCAACCCGAGATGCTCGCGGATGGCCTTTGGAATTGTCGCCTGCCCTTTGCTGGTGAGCGCTGACTCCATGGACGACCTCCTAGCTCCATTACATTTTACAAAATGTAATACTTTGCCTCCATGCGTTCACCCCCCACGCGGACCCGCAACAGCCGCTGGTTGGACCCAAGGAATGGCGGGTAATCGGATGCTCGGTGGTTCGCTTCCGCCGACCTGCTGGCATTCTGCCGTTGCTGGTGTTAGAGCGCGGCGGATCGATAGAAACCACTTCAGCTCCTTCCGGCTTCGTGCAGCCGCGCGCGTTCGGCCGCAAGGCGATCGCATGCCTCAATGCAAGCCGGCCGAATAAATGCGTGATCAAACGCTGTAAACGATGGAACTGAAGTACCGTCGCGATCGCCTGACCAAATCTCTTGTTCCCACCATGGGAACGCTGCTATAAGTGAGCGATGCGCCTGATTGCGCGAAACGTTCTCCTGGCCTATGCCCGCGCGCATCCCGAGACGGCGATTCCGCTCGAACGTTGGTATAGGCTCGTGAAAGCTGCGAACTGGACCTCGATGGATGACATCCGCCAAGTCGCTCCGAAGGCCAAAATACTCAATCGCGACCGCGCCCGCTTTGAGGTTGTCGGCGGAAACTACCGGTTGATCGCCGCATTCAATTTCCGCCGGCAAGTCGTGTTCGTCAAGTTCATCGGGACTCATGCTGAGTACGATGCCGACGTGCTCTAACCGTTGCCCAATTCTAATGAGGACCATGATGGAAATTCGCCCCATCCGCACCGACAAAGACCACCGCGTTGCACTTGCGGAGATCGAGAAGCTTTGGGGCGCCTCCAATGACACTCCAGAGGGCGACAAGCTCGACATCCTTGTGACGCTCGTCGAGACATATGAGGAGCGGCGCTGGCCGCTCCGCAGTCGGCGCCGGTTCGACCCGGTCGATGTGCTGCATTACGCGATCGAGGAGCTCGGTCATAGCCAGGCTGAGCTTGCAGATATTCTCGGCTCGCGTTCGCGCGCGTCCGAAGTTCTAGCTCGGCGCCGCCTCCTGACTCTGGAGATGATCCAAAAGATCAATGCAAGCTGGAAAATCCCCGCCGATCTTCTCGTCCAGCCCTATCGGCTTGCCGCAGCACGATAGCGCTCTAATACCGCACGTCGCAGCTCTTGGAATCTTCGAGATACGAGGTGCTCAGATTGATCCAGTTCGCAGCAGCGAAAGTGCATACCGCAACCGATTTTTCCTTCTGCAACGTGATCACAAAGAGCTCCCGGTCCGCGCTAGATTGAAATTGACCGCGCGCAAACGTGGCGCTCTTGATGTCGTAGCCCTTGCCGATGATTGTCTTGAACGACTGTTGCTCCTGCGCGGCCGCCGGCGCGGCGAGAGCAAGGCCTGCAACAATAAGCGCGACGAATATCCTCACGAGCTCCTCCTCAATGTGTGCCGTTTTCCCGGGCGCAGCGCAGCGTCAAACGCTGCGCTGCTGACCCGGGATCGTTACACGTGGCGATCCCGGCTCAGCGGTGCACCGCTCCGCAAGAGCTTCGCGCTGCACCGCAGCCGGGATTCACTCCCGCCGAGCGCGAAAGAAGCGACGCATGAGCTCGGCCGCCTCGTTCTCGCCGATGCCGCCATAGATTTCCGGCCGATGCAAGCAGGAAGGGCTGGAAAAATACCGCACCCCGTTTTCGACCGCTCCACCCTTGCGATCGGCCGCCCCGAAATAGAGGCGTCGGATGCGCGCGAACGAGATCGCTGCCGCGCACATGGCGCAGGGCTCGAGCGTCACGTAGAGATCGCAATCGAGCAGCCGTTCGTTGCCGAGGGTTCGCGCGGCATGCCGGATCGCCAGCATCTCGGCATGCGCGGTCGGGTCGTGGTCCGCGATGGTGCGGTTCGCCGTCTGCGCGACCAAGTCTCCCGCGCACACGATCACGCATCCCACCGGAACCTCGCCGGCTTGCGCTGCCGCTTGCGCCTGCGCGAGCGCGAGCGCCATGAAGGTAAGGGTCATTCGTGTAGCATGCGCAGGCGTGACCCGCGCACCCGGGGAAAAAGCGTATGATAGGGCCATGCGGGAGCAAGACCATAGTGGCGAGCGCGTCGCCAAGGTGATCGCGCGCGCGCGGCTCGCGTCGCGCCGCGAAGCGGAAACGTGGATCGCCGCCGGGCGGGTGGCGGTGAATGGCGCTGTCATCCGTTCGCCTGCAATCAACGTAACGGCACACGACGGCATCACCGTGGACGGCAAGGCGCTGCCGCGCCGCGAGCGCACACGGCTTTTTCTGTTTCACAAGGCGCGGGGCGTTCTCACCTCCCATGGCGATCCGCGCGGCCGTCCCACACTGTTCGACATCCTGCCCAAGACCCTGCCCCGGCTCATCAGCGTGGGCCGCCTCGACCTCAACAGCGAGGGACTATTGCTGCTCACGAATGACGGCGGCCTTGCGCGCGTGCTGGAACTGCCGGCGACCGGCTGGTTGCGCCGCTATCGCGTTCGTGCCCATGGCCGCATCGCCCAGAATAAGCTTGATCGGCTCGGCGCGGGCATCACCATCGACGGCATTCATTACGGACCAGTCGAAGCAACCGTCGATCGCGTGCAGGGGTCAAACGTCTGGCTGACCTTCGCGATACGGGAAGGCAAGAACCGCGAAGTGAGAAAGGTGCTGGGCCATCTCGGGCTCGCCGTGAACCGGCTCATCCGGGTATCGTTCGGGCCCTTCCAGCTTGGCGATCTGGCGCCGGGCGAAATCGCCGAGGTGAAGACGCGCATGCTGCGCGATCAATTGGGAGCGCGCATCGTCGCGCTTGCCGGAGCGGATTTTTCCGCGCCCGTCGAGCGGATAATCGCTCCAACGCAGAATAGTGCGCAAGTCGGGCAGGCCCGACTTGCGTCGGGGCAAGGTGGTCGAGCGCCGCGAGGCCGGGTGAGGGCCGTGACCGCAAAGAGCGCGAGTGAGCCTGCTTCGCATGATCCGCCGCCTGACCACCGGAGCCCATACCCGGACGGCGCCAAGCGCCGATCCGGGCGGCGGCGCCCCTCCCCCGCAAGCGGGGGACCGATTCGCGCGCGGCGCTGATGCGCGTCGTCGGCGGGCGCCTGCGCGGCCGCGTGCTCGCTGGTCCGAACACGCAGGCGATCAGGCCGACGGCCGATCGGCTGCGCGAAGCATTGTTCAACATTCTTGCGCACGCCTACGGCGATCCCGTCACCGGAGCGCGGGTGCTCGATCTTTTTGCCGGGACCGGGGCGCTTGGTATCGAGGCGCTCTCGCGCGGGGCGGCGTTTGCGCTCTTCATCGACGCGGGCGTGGAGGCGCGCGCGCTCCTGCGCGAGAATGTCAGCGCGCTCGGCCTTGGCGGCCAAAGCCGGATCTTTCGCCGCGACGCCACAAAGCTCGGCGCGATGCAGGCGGTTGCTCCGTTCGCGCTGGCGTTCCTCGATCCCCCCTATGGCCAAGGACTGGCGGAAAAGGCGCTCGCGTCCGCGCGTGAAGGCGGCTGGCTCGCACCCGGCGCGTTGACTGTCGTGGAGGAAGCGGTGCGTTCCCGGTTTGCCGCGCCGGAGCATTTCGAGGAACTCGAACGGCGGGGTTATGATGAGACGGAGTTTGTCATCTTGCGCGCAGCGATCCGGGCTCGGCATCTCTGACGAAAGCTAATCCTTCGGAATGACAACGTAATCACCGGTCGGGTTCGTTTTTACGTTTTTACCGTTTGGCAAACGCCAAATGTTGGTTGCTATTATTTGACATTGCGCAGTTGTCGAAAGCTATGCATTCAGTGCAGAGCGCAAGCGCTCCGCTTCGACGCGCGATGGACTTCCCTGTAAATAACAGAGAAAATACAGGGCCACGTGCAAGAAACGGCCGTCAAATGCGGAGTTGCCAAAAAAATAACAGGGACGCGAACATCGGATTACAGACAGTAACAGGGGGGATAGCAGGCAAGCCGGCACAGGTTGCAAGCCAGCCCGCTGCGATTTCACAGCATAGCAAGCACTGTGTGCCGGAGCCTCACAGATAAGTCCTTACTGCACATGACATTTCGTCTGTTGGCTTTGTTTGGTAAAAATCGGCCCGCGTCGAGTTGTGTTCCCGACATTGAAACAACGCATGGCTGCAAGCCGGGGAACGCGAGATGACCCTTTGCTGGAGGTCCGCGCATGAAAAAACCCGGCACGCTGCGCGTCCGGGCCTCGCATACCTTTGGAGCTTGGTATTTTTTGTATCAGAAGCGTTTCCTAAATGCAAATAACTTTTTGTTGCACTCGCAGTAGCCTGGATCTGAGCGTAGCTCGGTAGGGTGGGCAAAGGCGCGCGCAAGACGATTTGCATAGTTGATAGACGCTCGACCGCGCGCAACGCAGTCAAGCTCGCGCAGACTGCGTACACTTGTCTGCTTTTGCCCACGCGGGAGTCCGGTTATGGTGGGCACGGCGCGGACACAGTCAAGCTTGCGCAGACTGCGTAAACTTGTCTGCGATGCGCGCCTTTGCCCACCCTACGAACTGAAGAGTCTCTCCCGGGTTTCGCTTCCGCTCAACCCGGGCTACGTTGCTACGTTGCGGCGCTGCTACGATGCCGCCGCGACGACGGCCGCCACCTTCTCGTTCGTGCCCGATTCGGGAACTCCGGCGGCATATTTGAGCCCTTCCTTCACCTTGGGGACCGTGCGTTTCACGTCCGTGATCGGCAGCCCATGCGTGGGCGCAATGGTCCTCACCCCCAAGCGATCAATGAGGTGATCGAGCCGCTCGCAATAGGCATCCATGTTGGCGAACTTGGTCCAGAATAAAGCGAGGTCCGCGAACACCGCCGAGACATCGGGCAAATCGAGCGAGACCGCTTCCTCGGCGACGAGCCCGCAGTGGCCGTCCTCGTGGTAATGGCTGTAGGCAAAGCCGTCGCCCGGAAACAGCACGCGCTCACGCGTGTCGAAGCCCCACCAGGTCGTGCGCAGGTCACGGATGACGGGCTCCACCGCCATGAGGGTGCGGCCGCCCAGATCGATTTCATCGCCCTCATTCATCCAGCGCATGCGGTGCTCGTACTGCGGGAAGGCGAGGTGATAGTCGCTCACGTCGCCGCACAGAAGCGCGTCGGGAAAACGCTTGAGAATACGCCCGAGGCCGCCGCAATGGGGCGTCTCCTGGTGCGTGACGAACAAATATTTCAGCGGCGCCACTCCGCGCGCGAACAGCTCCGCGAGGTGGCGCTCGATAACGGGAAAATCCTTCGGGTGGCCGGTTTCCACCAGTACCGAGGCGGTGGCGCCGGCGACCAGGAAGGCGGCGTTGTAGCCGTGATAGACCTTGCCCTTGTGGCGCTGCGCCAGGCAGTCGCCGATCCAGAACACGCCGGGCGCAATCTCCCGCGGCATTTTGTTGCCCATGGCTCAGCGCTCCTCGTCGCGCGAGACGTAGCGCGACACCGCCACGCTCTTGTCCAGACCTTTGAGGATTTCATCCAGCATCGCGACATGGCGCGCGACCACCTTGCGGCCGTGCAGGATGCAGCCGTAGCCCGGCGCGATCGTCTCCACGTCGCATTTGTCGAACACATCGAGGATGCCACGCCGGATCGAATCAGTCGGCGCACCTTCGAGCCACCAGTAACGCGTATTGAGCAGGAACGAGCGCAGCGCGCGGGCGGATGTGGTGTCGTCCTCCTCGTTCACAATCCAGGGTCCGTCCGCGTCCGTGCGCCAGACATGCGTGAACATGTCGGAGGAAAACAGCGTGCGGGTTGCGCGATCGTAGAGCCAACGGGTCGCAATCAGCCGGATCGGCGCCTGCACGACATCGATCGCCCGGCCCTGTTTTCCGAGCTCGATCGTGTCCGAACGCGTCACCGCGGTGACCGGCATGGAATCGAGAATGCTGCGGCCATCCGCCTTGGCGCCGAAATCGAACCACAGCGCGGCATCGATATTGCTGGTGTAGCATTGCTCCACATTGAAATGGGCCGCGAAGGTTTCGACGTTGTTGATGGACATGAACTCGTTGAGCCGCAACGGGAACAAGGACAGCGGCAGTCCGGGAGCGATCAGGCGCTCGATTTGTGCGCGGATTGCCGGCTCGTCCTTGCCGAAGCCGGTATCGATCAGCATGGCGGCATCGCTCTGGGTGAGCACGTAGCTGTTCGCCACCGAAAATCCGCGCGCACTTGCGGGATACGAGCTCACACG
>CATPCO010000689.1 GCA_955652925.1 uncultured Xanthobacteraceae bacterium
TCAATTTCGAGAGCTCGAGGCGCTATGACGAGCGGCAGAAGGCGGCGCTCGCTTATGCCGAAGCCATCACCTGGGATCTCCCCGTCGACGATAAGTTCTGGGCCCGCCTGCACAAGCATTTCAGCGAGCCCGAGCTGGTTGAGATCGGCTATTTCATCGCGCTGACCATGGGACAGCAGCGGTGGTTACGTACCCTCGGCATCGAGCACCACCAGATTCTCGCCGGCACTGCAGCCTCCATGGCGCCCGGCTTCGAGACAGAGGAAGCGCTCAAACACTCGAAGGAAGCAAACGACTATTGGGCAAAAGCCAAGCCGCGCGCGCAGGCTGCGGAATAAGAACTTAGCAAATCAGCCGATCGCCCGCGCTGGTGTTTCGTGCGCGGCTTGGAGGCGCTCATGCACCAGCCTGGCCAAGGCAACCACGTCGACCTTGCCGGAGCCGAGCAGAGGAAGCTTATCAAGCACCCAGACCTCCGACGGCAGCATCAGCTCGGAGGCATGCCTTGCCCGTGCAAGCATCTGGAATTCGGAGCGGGTCGCAGCTTTTTGCTGGGTGACCAGAATGAGCCGCTCGCCTTTGCGCGCATCCGGCACGGCCACCACGGCGGAGGCAGCGTCCGGCCATAGCTCGGAGGCGAGCGTTTCCACCGCCGCCAACGAGATCATCTCTCCCCCGATCTTGGCAAAGCGCTTCGCGCGCCCCTTGATGGTGACGAAGCCCTGCTCGTCAATCGTGACGATATCGCCGGTGTCATGCCAACCTTCGTTGGGCGGCTCAAGCTGCCCCGGCCGCTCGACCCTCAGATAACCAAGCATGACGTTCGGCCCGCGTACAAAAAGCCTGCCGCCCTCCTCCACACCCTCCACCTTCTCCAACCGGGCTTCCATTCCCGGGAGAACGCGGCCGACCGTGCCGAACTTGTTGAACATCGGCGTGTTGAGGGCGAGCGCCGGCGCAGTTTCGGTCACACCATACCCTTCCAGGATGCGCAGGCCGAATTTTTCCATATAGATCCGGCGCGTTGCTTCCTTCACAGGCTCGGCGCCGGCCAGGATGTAGCGCAGCGAGCGAAAATCATAGGGATGGGCCACCCGGGCATAGCCGTTGAGGAAGGTGTCCGTGCCGAACATGATCGTGGCGTTCACGCCATAGATGAGCTCGGCGACGGTGCGATAGTGCAAGGGAGATGGATAGAGATAGATGCGCACCCCTGAGACAAGCGGCAACACCACGCCCACCGTGAGGCCAAATGAGTGAAAGACCGGCAGCACGTTGAACACCTTGTCTTCGCGGCCAAAATCGATGCGCGCGGCGGCCTGTGCGGTATTTGCCAGCATGTTGCGATGAGAAAGCACCACGCCCTTCGGGACGCCTTCGGAACCCGATGTAAACAGGATTGCTGCCCAGTCATCGGGTTTGCGGTTGACCAATGGTTTTTTATAACGGAGCAGGCCGCGTATCTTGTCCATGAGAGTGATGCTCGGGCGAATGTCCTCGAGATAGACGATTTTCACGCCTTTCTCGATCGCGGCGAGCAGGGGCCCGAGCTTGCCTCGCTCGATGAATGCCCGTGAAGTTAGAATGGTGTCCATGGCCGCAGCCTTGCATGCTGCGAGGATGTTTGCTGCACCGGCTGTGAAATTGATCATGGCGGGTACCCGGCCAGCCGACATCAGCGCCAGCACGGCAACAACCGCCCCATTCGCATTGGGCAACATGACGCCGATCGCGCGGCCTTGCGCCGCCAATGGCATCAGCTTCTCACCGAGAATGGTAGTTGCCGTCAGCAGCCGTTTGTAGCTCAACGCCCCGCTGACGGGATCTTCGACGGCGATGCGGCGAAAGCCGTGGGTATCGGCGGCTTGAATGACGGCTTCAATGACCGTGCGGTCAGTCGATGTCGTGCGAAAGACGAGATCAGACATAATTCCGTAGAGCGCTGCGCCGGCTGCCTGGCGCCGCTTGCGGCCCTTGAGGTCGGGATCGACCGTCAGTCTCACCGGCTCCAGGATCGTGACGGTCACTTTCGGAAACCAGCGCCTGCGAACCTGCGCCTTTGACAAACGACTGAATGGGGTTTGCTCCAGCCCCTCGATGCGCACCGGCACGATTTCGGCATTGGATTTGTCCGCAACCATGGCCGCGCCGTCATAGACTTTCATGAGACTGCCGGTGACGGTGATGCGGCCCTCGGGGAAGATGATGAGCGCATCGCCGGCTTTGACGACGTCGATCAAAGTACGCAGCGCCATCGGCTTAAGTGGATCGAGCGGTATCGCCCGCGTGAGCCGGAGAAACGGCCGGACCCACCAACGGCGCGCAATCGAGACATCGATGGCGAATACAGGCTTGCGGTTGCGCAGCGACATCGCGAGCCCCGCGTCGAGGAAGCTCACATGGGTGACTGCGATAATAACATTGGGGCCGGCATTATTGAGATTTTCGATGCCCTTCACCTCGATGCGAAAGAGCGTGCGATAGATGATCGACAGCGCATCGCTGAGTGCGCTCGCCGGCATGGTGCGGCCGACTGCATAGGCGACGACAAGGCTTGCAAGCCCGAGGATGAGAAAGAGCGCTGATGCGGTCATGCCGGCGAGCTGCAATCCGAACATGATGAGATTGCTCACCACCATGAACGCGGCGTTGAGCACGTTGACGGCGGCGATGACGCGCGCGCGCCGGTCTGCGCCGGCCCATGCCTGCACGGCAGCAAACGTGGGCACGATGAAGAGACCACCCGCGACAGCAAGGCCCGCCAGATCGATGGCAAAGCGGATGTTGCGCGCCGACGAAAAGATCGCGAAGTACCCGGAAATGGTCGCGCTCGCCGACACGCCGAGTGTTGACCAGCCGAGGTCGACGGCAAACACGCCCAGCAGTACGGCGCCAATGACAGTCGGCAGCAGAATAATGCGCCCCGCCGCAAGCCAGGCGGCAAGGCCGGAACCGAGCGCGACTGAAACAGTAAAAATGGCAAGACAGCTGGTCACGACATCCGCATCAGCGCCGAGCGCCGTGGTAACGAGGGGGGGCATCAGCGACAGTGCGACAGCGCCGACCAGCCAGAACCAACTCGTCACCAGCGCGCCCCACCAGAGCCGTGGATCCTCGCGCAGGAAATTCAACAAGCCGACGGTCGAGACGAGCACATTCTTGTGGAGGGTCAAATGGGGCGCGCCCTCTCCCGTCGGTGGAATCAAAAGGCTCGCACCCCAGCACAAAAGCGAGAACACGATCATCAGGAGTGAGAACTGGACGGCATCGCCCCCATCTTTGGCGGCGATTCCGCCGCAAATCGTGCCCAGCAGGATGGCGATGAATGTCGCACCCTCTATCAGGGCATTACCTGCGGGCAGCTCGGAGCGGGCGAGATGGTCCGGCAGGATCCCGTATTTGATCGGACCGAACAGCGCGGCAACCACCCCGAACAGGAAGAGCACCAGGAACAGCAGCGGCACCGAGTTGAGCGCGAATCCTAGTACCGCAATAAGAGCAATGCCGATCTCGGAAAACTTGAGCCGCTGCGCCACTTTTGACTTGTCATAGCGGTCCGCCAGTTCTCCTCCGAGCGCCGAGAGGAAGAAATAGGGAGCAATAAAAACAGCGGCGGTAAGCGCGATCAGTGCCGCACCGACCGAGCCGCCAATGTGAAACAGAATGAGGAAAACCAGGGAACTCTTGATGAAATTGTCGCTGAACGCGGAGAAGAACTGGCACCAGAACAAAGGCGCAAAACGCCGTGTCATCAAAAGGGACGAAGACATCGCAGCTCCAGCTTGCCCGGGCTCCAAGTCGAATGCCAGCCTTTAGAAA
>CATPCO010000690.1 GCA_955652925.1 uncultured Xanthobacteraceae bacterium
CGCACCGGCGAACGGATGAAACGTAAAGTGCACGACGTGGCGCCCGGCGGGAACGACGACGCCGCGGAAAATGACATTGGCGGCGAGGATCTCGGTCTTGGCGCCATCGACGGAGGCCCGCCACCACGGATCCCAGACATCGTTGAGCAGGAGAATTCCACCGCCGGGAGCATTCACCTCCACGAGAACTTCGGTGTTGGCGTATTTCAACAACCGGGCACTGCCGGGCGGCGCAGTACCGCCCCGGCCAAATCCCGCCGGGGCATGCTCCAGCAGCACCGTCCGGCGCGGATCAATATCGGGCCAGCCGCTACGCAAGACCTCGGCAAAATCGGCAAGCTGCCACTGCGTGATCAACATCACGCGCGGCAGCGCGCGCGGATTCTCATAGATGTACGCATCCTTGGTATGCGCAAGGAATTTCAGGTCGCCCGGCTTGAGAGAAGAATCGATTTGGTCGACCGGCACGCCGGTGGCGATGAACCGGACCCCCAGAAGATCTGCAAAAGCCGAATGATACGACGGATAAAGCGGTGAAAAGGCGCGCTGAGACGCGAGCGCAACGGTGTCGCCTACATGCGTCGCCTCGTAGAACGACCGCAGGCGCAGGGGATTGTGGCCGAACACATGATCGAAACCCTGGGCAAGCGAGAGGTTTGGCCAGTGATAGTCAATCCCGATCAACTCGACGCGGTCGCGCCGGTCCGGCGCCGCGGTGACGGCGAGCTTCGCCTTGAGCAAGCGTACGGTCTCATCGCTGGTGTCTTGAAGGAGCGCTTCGAAGCGCTCCGGCGCTAATGCGGTTGAGACGTGGGGCGCGTTGTTCCAAGCGAGGTCGGCCGCCATGAACGCCGCGAGCAGCGCCGCCACAGCCGCAGGGCTTTGCCGATTAAGCCGGCGGGAGAGCCACAGCACAGCTATCGCAGCGCTCGTGAATATGATCGCGGTGAGTACGGGGACCAATGCCCAGCTGATGCCGACGACTGAATGCGCGAGGAAAAGCGCACCTGCAATGAGTGCGGCGGGACATGCGGCCTCAAGCATGCGCTGATAATAGGTTGCGGGCGGCACACGATCGGTGAGCCAGCGGTGGACGAGATACCCAGCAATAATGGCAATAAGCCCCGCCAGCACGAAACTCGCGTCGGCCGGACGCCGGAAGAGCTTCACGCCCGGCATCGCCTCATACATCAGCCGGAATGCCGGCGTGTAGCCTCCCAGGGCGTAGAGCAGAACGAAAAAGGTCGCGATGCTGAAGAAGCGAATCTCACGCGTCCAGGCGAGCGCGCGGATCAGACCAAATGACAGCACCACCGCAATGGTGAGTGCTCCTGCGTAGAGGAGCCCCATGTTCTGGGAGAGATAAAGTCCCGGCGACCCCCACGCGGCATCCCAGATGAGGCTCTGGGGTGCCCAGTAATTCTGGTTCGACCGCATGGCCCCGTAGAGGTCGGCAAAGACGAATTGGAGGAGATGCACGGGGTGCAGCGAGCCGGGTGCTGCCGCTGCATAGGCGATTTCCGGCCGGTTCGAGCGCGCGGTGAATAAAACCGTGGCAATGACGGGATATGCCGCGATTATCACAGCGATCACGCCAGCCGCCGTCAACGGGGCGATGCTGGCGCGAATGCGGTCGAGGGGACGCCTGCCCATCCAGTGCATCAAGACGTAGCCGGCAAGCACGTAGAGCGAGAGCAACGCCACTTGATC
Organism: uncultured Xanthobacteraceae bacterium; assembly: GCA_955652925.1. Lineage (GTDB taxonomy): Bacteria > Pseudomonadota > Alphaproteobacteria > Rhizobiales > Xanthobacteraceae > VAZQ01. The sequence goes on from CATPCO010000690.1 coordinate 1,711, forward strand.
CCGCCGCAACGCCAGTAGCCCGGCCGAGACACCGGCGGCCAAGGCGGCTCCCCATGACCCACGTTCCAGCGCTCGCCCAAGCAGCCATAATGTCAGCGGCAGATAAGAAAGGCTAATGACCTCGGTCGTATGTTGAATACGCGCGCTCGCGGAGCCGCCGAGGGTAAAGGCGATTGCGGCAACCAGCGCGCCGCCCGCGTCCCAGCCACGGTCATGGAAGAACAGCAGAATGCCGACCCCGCCGAGAAACAAATAAACGAATGTCACCGCGTCGAAGGAGCGCAGCCCAACATCGGAGTTTGCAACGGCGAGGAGCACATGCAGAGGTGAAAACAAAAGCGACTGCGGGTCGCAAATCAGCGGCCAACCGGCAAATACGTTGGACGTCCACCACGGCCATTCGCCGTGCGCAATGGATGTCGCGAGAAACTGCACTGCCGGGAAGAATTGCGACTTTGCGTCCCACGGAATGGTCACGGCGCCGGAGAGCCAGGGCAGCGCCGGCAGCCAGAACGCAGCCGCGAAGATCAAAACGGTAAGCGGCAGTGGAACGCGCGCACGCGTCTTCTCGATGGATCGTGACACGCTGGCGCCCTATCATGGCGTGCTGTAACGGAGTAGAGCGCGAATGAGCACACCCATGCTGCCGCGGGAACGCTGCGAATTTTCCGCAATCGTCGACCGGCCACCGCTCAAGCTGCCGGGCGGCGCACGCGTCGTCTTCTGGTCCATCGTCAACTACGAGGTCTGGGACATCGGACGGCCGATGGCGCGACAGGCGTTGCCCGCGCCAACGGGCGTGCCCTTGCTCCCCGACGTGCCGAACTGGAGCTGGCACGAATATGGCATGCGGGTGGGCGCCTGGCGGTTTTTCGAGCTCTACGAGCGGCTCGGCATTACGCCCACTTTGGCCATCAACGCGCGCACCTGCGAGGATTATGTGCGCGTCGCCGAACAAGCAAAACGGCTCAACTGGGAGTTCATGGGCCACGCCTACGACCAGATGCCCATCCACAAGGTCGAGAATCAGGCCGACATGATCTCGCGTTGCATGAACATCATCGAGCGTTTCAGCGGCAGGCGTCCGCTGGGCTGGCTTGGACCAGGCCTGACGCAGACCCTGGAAACTCCGGAGCTCCTTGTGGAAGCGGGCGTGCAATACATCGGCGACTGGGTCTATGACGATGAGCCAACCGTCATCACCACCGCCAAGGGACCGCTGGTCACGCTGCCCTATACGGTCGAGATCAACGACATCACCATGATGATCGTGCAGCACCACGAGAGCGAGTACCTCTTGCGGCGAGCGATCGATCAGTTCGAGCGGCTCCATGCCGAGGGAAAGAACCGGGCCAAGATCATGGCGCTTGCGATTCACCCTTACATCAGCGGCCAGCCCCATCGCATCAAATATCTTGAAGCGATCTATGATCACGCCCGGCGCTTCGACGGCGTTCTGTACTGGACCGGCGCGCAGATCCTCGATTGGTACAACTCCATAAGGCAAGGCGCTAAGCCGGGAGTAGCCGCGTAGCACGATCTCCCGGATTCGGAAGCTTCGGTGGAGAAATGAGCAAAGGCGTCAAAATCTTGGCGATGGCGGGCCGTGCAGTGTGTTGCGCTGCACCGCAGGCACTGAGATAAACTCCTCATAAATCTCGACAATGGTCCAGTGCTGGGTTTAAAACCTGATCCCAGGCAAGGCCTTGGAGGGGAATCCATCTTTCGGCCGGTTTCGCGCGCTTTCAAAGCAGGGCGAGCGCGAACCTGTCCTTTTATTAAGTGGTGGCGTGAGCAGCCGGACTGGTAACATGTGCCTTCGCCGGTGGGTGGCTGGGGAAGCATGCGTTGGCTCGGCGCTCCCGCGTCTGTTCCCGGGTGTCGGTAGCGTTGGAAGTCGGTTCCATGTTCGACGAGTTGCGAACGCGTGCGCTGGTCTTCATGGGCAAGGGTTTGCGTTCTCCGCTGGTCGTCTTTTCGGGATTGTCGCTGATGCCACTGCTCTCCGGGTGCATTTTCTCTTCCGACCGGCCGGATCTGTCCCTCGATTTGCCCGATGCCTATCTTGCGGCGCGTGGCAACGTTCACGCGGCATTGCCCGCACTCGACTGGTGGCGCACGTTCCGCTCGGACGAGCTCACGCGCTTTATTGAGGAAGGGCAGACCGCCAATCTCGACATCGCGGCCGCGATCGGCCGCATCATGCAGGCCGATGCACAAAGCAAGATTGCGGGCGCGGCGCTCCTGCCCGCCCTGACTTTTGCCGGCAGCGGAGCGCGCATCCGGCCGGCGGGAGGGCCTGAGCGGGGTGACTACAGGGCTGTTCTCAACGCGTCCTACCAGCTCGATTTCTGGGGCCAGAACGCGGCCAATTCACGCGCGGCGGAAGAGAGCGCCGTTGTCACGCGCTTCAACAAGGAGGTGGTCGTTCTCTCCACCATCGTGAGTGTCGGCACCGCTTACCTCAACATTCTCGCAGCGCAGGATCGGCTGAGAATTGCGCGCGAGAATCTGGCCGCTGCAACGCGCATCTTGATCTTGGTGCAACAGCGCGCGGAGCAAGGAACCGCATCGGCGCTCGACGTCGCCCAGCAGCAGAGCCTCGTGGACACGATCCGCGCGGGGATTCCCCTGTTTGACGAAACCCTGCGCCAGAACATCGCCGTCCTCGCTGCCCTCATGGGCCGCCCGCCGGAGAACCTCGTCGTCAAGGGAGGGAGCCTCTATCGATTGGCGATACCGCAAGTCACGCCGGGACTGCCTTCCCAGCTCTTGTTTCAGCGCCCGGACATCCGCGCAGCAGAGGCGAGCCTCAAGTCGGCCGATGCCAGCGTCGAGGCCGCCCGTGCCGCGTTTTATCCCAACATTACGCTCACCGGCCAAGGTGGTTATGAAAGCACGGCATTGCGATTGTTATTCACGCCGCAAAATGCCTTGTACAATCTTGCGCTCAATATCACCCAGCCCATATTCGACGGCTACGTTCTGGAGGGAAAACTGGAGTTTGCGAAGGGTCAGCAGTTCGAGCTGTTGAAGACCTATTGCCAGACGGTTCTCACTGGGTTCCGCGATGTCGAGATCGCGCTCATCGCGGTTGCCGATGGGGCCGAGCGGGAACGCCTGCAGAATGCCGTGGTGACGAGCTCGCGGCGCGCGTTCCAACTCGCCGAGACCCGGCTGCGCGAGGGAGTGGCTGATCTGATCGTGGTGCTGCAGACCCAGCAGACTTTGTTCACGGCCGAGGACGCCTTGGTCCTTGACCGGCAGGCACGGCTGCAAGCCGCATTGAGCCTGTTCCAGGCGCTCGGCGGGGGCTGGTTGCCCCCCGGAGTGGGGGCTGGTCCGATCCTGCTGCAATGACGCTCAAGCGCAGAATCATGTCTTTCCTGATCGCGACCCTCGTCATCGCGGGCGTGGTCGCGGTCTATTACATGCCGCAGGCGCAACAGCCAAAGCAGACGCAACCCAGTTCAAAGAGGGGCGCGGCGGGCAGCGGCGGCGCGGCCACTGACGCCGTTCCCGTGCTGGTGGTGGCGGCGAAATCCGCCGACGTGCCGGTCTACCTCGACGGCGTCGGGACGGCGAAAGCGCTCAACACCGTGACCGTGCGCCCTCAGGTTGACGGCAAGATCATCAATATCTCCTTCGTTGAAGGTCAGGATGTCGCGAAGGGTTTCATCCTCGCCAAGATCGATCCCGTCACCTACCAGGCCGCCTATGACCAGACGGTCGCAAAGAAGGCGCAAGACGAGGCGCAGCTCGCCAATGCCAAGATCGACCTCGACCGCTACACGCGCCTCGCGGCCGCGAACGCCGTCAACAAGCAACAGCTCGACACCCAGCGCGCGCTCGTTGCCCAGCTGGAGGCGCAGGTCAAGCTCGATCAGGCCGCAATCGACAACGCGCGCGCCATTCTGTCCTACACCGATGTGATCGCCCCGATCGCCGGGCGAACCGGCATCCGGCAGATCGACGAAGGCAACATCGTCCACGCCTCCGATGCAACCGGGATTGTGATCCTCACCCAGCTGCGGCCGATCTCAGTCTTCTTCAACTTGCCGCAGCAGAACCTGCCCGAGCTCAACAGGGTCTTCGCCGAAACTCCTTTGACGGTCGATGCCTTCGCAGCCGACGGCAAGACCGTGCTCGATCGGGGCAAGGTGATCGTGATCGATAACCAGGTGGATCAGACCACCGGCACCGTGCGGCTCAAGGGCGAATTTCCCAATCCCAACCTCCAGCTTTGGCCCGGTCAATTCGTCAATGTGCGGGTGCTGATGGACACGCTGCGCAACGCGATCGTGGTGCCGACGGCGGCGATCCAGCGCGGTCCTAACGGGACTTTCGTCTACGTGCTGCGCGACAACAATACCGTGACCGTGCGCCCAGTGACGCTTGCGCAGCAGAATGATATCCAATCCGTCGTGGCTTCAGGATTGCAAGCGGGCGACAAGGTTGTCACGACCGGATTTGCCCGGCTGACCGAGGGAACGCAGGTGGTCGCATCGAGCGCGGATGATGCGGGGCAAACCACCCCATCAGCTCCGCCGCGCGCCGATACGCTACGCGCTCCGCGTGGCAGTGGGAGCGGCAAGCGCAGTGCGACGGTGGGCGGGCCGCCTGCCAAATAATCCATGAGCGTTTCATCGCCCTTCATCCAACGCCCGATCGCAACTTCGCTGCTCGGGGTGGCGGTCATGCTTGGGGGCGTGCTGGGCTATGTCTGGCTGCCGGTCGCGTCGCTGCCGCAGGTCGATTTCCCCACCATCCAGGTCACCACCCAGCTTCCCGGCGCAAGCCCCGATGTCATGGCGTCGCTGGTAACGGCGCCGCTCGAGCGCAATTTCGGCCAAATTCCTTCGCTGACGCTCATGACTTCGTCAAGCTCGTTCGGCATCAGCCAGGTTACCCTGCAATTCGATCTCAATCGCGACATCGACGCTGCGGCGCAGGACGTGCAGGCCGCGATCAATGCTTCGGGAGCGACGCTGCCGAGGAACCTCCCCTACCCGCCTGTCTACTCCAAGGTGAACCCCGCCGACGCGCCTATGGTGACCTTGGCCATCACCTCCCCCACGATCGCCATCCGCGCGCTCAGCGATATCGCCGACACCCTTCTCGCCCAACGCCTGAGCGAGCTCACCGGCGTCGGTCGCGTCACCGTCGAGGGCAATATCCGGCCCGCCATTCGCATCCAGGCGGACCTGTCGCGGCTTGCGAACTATGGCATTGCGCTCGAGGACATCCGCAACGTCGTGATCGCGGCGAATGTTGCGGGCCCCAAAGGCGCGCTCGACGGCGCGCATCAATCCTACACGATCTCGGCCAACGACCAGATCACCGCGGCCGACGCCTATCGCAACATTGTCATAACCTACCGCAACGGTGCCCCCGTTCTGCTGCGGGACGTGGCAGACATCATCGATGATCTCGAGAACAGCAAGGTCGCCGGCTTCTACCAGGGGCAGCCCGCGATCGTCGTCGACATTCAGCGCCAGCCCGGCGCCAACGTGATCGAGACCGTCCAACGCATCAAGGACGAGTTGCCGAAGCTGCAGCGCTCGATGCCGGTCGGCGCCACGCTGACCATCGTGCGCGACGCCACCGAGAGTATCCGCGCATCGGTACGCGACGTGCAGTTCACGCTCGTGCTGAGCGTGGCGCTCGTGATCACAGTGGTGCTGATCTTTTTGCGTACCATGCGCGCCACCATCATTGCCGGAGTCGCGCTGCCACTATCGCTCATCGCAACCTTCGGCGTCATGTGGTTCTGCGGCTTCTCGCTCGACAACCTGTCACTCATGGCATTGACCATCGGCACCGGCTTCGTGGTCGACGATGCCATTGTCATGATCGAGAACATCGTGCGTCACATGGAGGACGGCGAGGAGCCGTTCGAGGCCGCGATGCGAGGTGCGAGCGAGATCGGCTTCACGGTGATCTCGCTAACCTTGTCGCTGATCGCGGTGTTCATCCCGCTGTTGTTCATGACCGGCCTGGTGGGGCGCATGTTCCGCGAATTCGCGCTCACGCTCACCATTGCGGTTGTCACTTCAGCGATTGTATCGCTGACGTTGACCCCGATGATGTGCAGCCGCCTGCTGCGGCACCAGTCGCACGAATCGGCGCGGGGCGGCATTACCCATGGTTTTCACCGCGCCATCGACTGGTCGGTCGACGTCTACCGGCACACCCTCGAATGGGTGCTGCGGCACGAAACATTTACACTGATGATCACCGGCGCGACGCTGATCGCGACGATCTGGCTCTACATCATCATTCCGAAGGGATTTTTGCCGCTGCAGGACACCGGCGAGATATTCGCGGTGATGGAAGGCGGGCAGGAGGTCTCGTTTACCGAGATGAAGCGGCTGCAGGCCGTGGTCGAAGGCGCCATCCGCACCGACCCCGACGTGACCGGTGTCGTGTCGGTCATCGGAGTAACGCCAATCAACGCCACCCCCAACGCGGGCCGCCTCGCCATCACGCTACGCTCGCGCGACGAGCGCAAGACGCCGGTGACGGAGGTCATCGGCCGGCTGCAGAAAGCGGTGGCAGCGGTCCCGGGCGTCATTGTTTATTTCCAGCCGGTGCAGGACATCCAGATCTCGACGCGCGTGAGTCGCGCGCAGTTTCAGTACACGCTCACGGGCACGGATGTGAACGAAGTCGGCAGTTGGGCGACAAAGCTGGCGCAGCGCATGCAATCCTCGCCGGTCCTACAAGATGTCGCCTCGGAGGCGCAGGATAACGGCTTTCGCTTGCAGGTCGATGTCGACCGTGAAACGGCGGGGCGGCTTGGCATCTCCATGCAGACCGTTATCGATACGCTGAGCGACGCGTTCGGACAGCGGCAGATTTCGACCATTTACGGGCAGTCCAATCAGTATCGCGTGATCCTCGAAGCCATGCCGGAATACAGGAACGATCCGACTGCGCTGTCGAAGCTTTACGTTCCCGCATCCGGCATTCAGGCGGTTGCCCAATCGACCTCGCTGACCGCGAATGCGCCAACCATCATTCCCGGCGTATCGGGCAGCCCGATGGTGCCGCTGAGCACGTTTGCTCAATTCAAGTACACGACCGCTCCCCTGGTCGTCGCCCATGAGGAGCAGTTTCCGGCCGTCACGATCAGCTTCAATCTCGCTCCCAATGCCGCGCTCAGCGACGCCGTCAACGCGATATCCCAGGCCGAGCATGACATCGGCATGCCGACCTCGGTGATCGGCAGCTATTCCGGCGATGCGGCGGAATTCTCGAAATCGCTCGCAGGCGAGCCCTGGCTGATCCTCGCTGCGGCGATCACGATCTATATCGTGCTCGGCGTGCTCTACGAAAGCTTCATCCACCCCCTGACCATTCTCTCGACCTTGCCGTCAGCGGGCGTCGGCGCGTTGCTCGCTCTGATGCTTTTCAAGCTCGACCTCTCGGTTGTGGCACTCATCGGCATCGTGCTGCTGATGGGCATCGTTAAGAAGAATGCGATCATGATGATCGATTTTGCGCTCGATGCCGAGCGCAAGCAGGGCCTTACCCCGCGCGAGGCGATTGTGCAGGCGTCGCTGCTGCGCTTCCGCCCCATCATGATGACGACGCTCGCCGCCCTGTTCGGCGCAATTCCGCTTGCCTTCGAACGAGGCACAGGCTCGGAGCTGCGCAATCCGCTTGGGATCACGATCGTTGGCGGATTGCTGCTGAGCCAGCTGCTCACACTTTACACGACGCCCGTCATCTATCTCGCCATGGAGCGCCTCAAGGCGCGCTTTAGCCCGCCGCGGCCGCTGCAGACCGAGCTTGACCTGCCGGAAATTCCGGAACCGTCACAGACGGCCGCTGAGTAAGCGCCATGAACTTCGCCGGATTTTCCGAACCTTTCATCCTCCGGCCGGTCGGCACGACGCTGCTCGCCATCGGACTGTTGCTGGTGGGAGTGGTGGCGTACCGGTTTCTGCCGGTCGCAAGCATGCCGACAGTGGATTTTCCGACCATCAACGTGACCGCCAATCGCCCCGGCGCCGATCCCGAGACCATGGCGGCGACCGTTGCGGCTCCGCTGGAACGCCGGCTGGGCGAAATCGCCGGGGTGACGGAGCTGACCTCGCGCAGCTCGCTTGGCTCGACGCGCATCACCGTCCAGTTCGATCTCACGCGCAAGATCGACGGCGCGGCACGTGACGTGCAAGCCGCTATCAATGCGGCGCTGACCGACTTGCCCGGCGACCTGCAGGCGACGCCCACCTTCCGCAAATCCAATCCGGCGGCCACGCCGATCATGATCCTCGCGCTTACGTCAAAAATTCTTCCACCCAGCACGCTTTACGATGCGGCCGATACCGTGATTGCGCAGCGCCTCTCGCAGGTCGAGGGGGTTGCCGAGGTGAACGTGAGCGGCGCCGAGCAACCCGCGGTTCGCATTCAAGTCGACCCCATCGCGCTCGCTTCCATGGGATTGGCGATGGAGGACGTGCGCACCGCCATTGCAAACACCAACGCGGTTGGACCGGTCGGCGTGTTCGACGGCAACGAACGCGCCATCACCATCGGCAGCAACAACCAGCTGCAGAAGGTTCCGGAGTACGAGTCCATCATCGTTCGCAGCGCCAATGGCAACGTGGTACGACTCTCGGCGGTCGCCTCGGTCCAGAATGGCGTGCGCAACAGCCGCGCCGCCGGCTGGTTCAACAGCCAGCCCTCGGTGTTGCTGGTCATCAACAAGCAATCCACCGCCAACGTGATCGAGACGGTCGATCGAATCTATGCGCTCCTGCCGGAGCTCAAGCGCTGGATCTCTCCTGCCATCGACATCTCTGTTTTATCGGATCGCACCCAGACCATTCGCGCCAGCGTGCGCGACATGCAGCTCACCCTGATGGCGACCGTCATCCTGGTGATGCTGGTGGTGTTCGTGTTCCTGCGGCGCGCGGCTGCGACAATCGCCGCGGGAATCACCGTGCCGCTGGCGCTCGCGGGCACCTGCGCGGCGATGTGGGTTGCCGGTTTCTCGATCGACAATCTCTCGCTGATGGCGCTCGCGGTCTGCGTGGGCTTCGTGGTCGACGACGCCATCGTCATGATCGAGAATTGCTTCCGCAACCTGGAAAAAGGCATGTCGCCGTTCCGCGCCGCCGTCGAGGGCGCGCAGCAGATCGGCTTCACCGTCCTCTCAATCAGCATCTCGCTGGTCGCGGCTTTCATACCGCTCCTGTTCATGACCGGATTGATCGGGCGCGTCTTCCGCGAGTTCTCCGTAACGCTCGCCTTTGCTATTGCGGTATCGACCGTGGTTTCGCTCTCCGTCACGCCGATGATTTGCGCCCATTTCGTGCGCACACCGCCAAGCCCCAATGCCACCTGGCTGGATCGCCTGGTCGAGCGCGTCCTGCGCGCGATGGTAAGCTCCTATGCCAGGAGCCTAAGTGTCGTGCTCAATCACCGCGGGCTCACGCTGCTCGTCATGGCGGCAACCATCGCGATCACGGTCATCCTTTTCGTGCGTACGCCCAAAGGTTTCTTCCCGCAGGACGACACAGGTCTCATCTACGGCGGCACCCAAGCCTCGACCGAAGTGTCGTTTCAGTCGATGTACGACCTGCAGCAGAAGGCGGAAGCGATTGTGCGCGCCGACCCGGCGGTTGCGGCCATCGGCTCCTCGATCGGCTCAACGCCCTGGAGCCCATCGGTCAACCGTGGAACGCTCTTCATCAGCCTCAAACCGCTCGCCGAGCGCGGCGGCATGACCACCCAGAGCGTGATCGATCGGCTTCGGCGGAACACCGCCAACATCCCGGGGCTGCGCGTTTTCTTCTTCGCGATGCAGGACGTGCGGGTCGGCGGCCGCCAAACCGATTCCACCTACCAGTTCACGCTCTGGGATACCGACTATACCGAGCTGGTGCAGTGGGCCCCGCGCGTATTCGCGAAGATCCAAAGCGTGCCGGGGTTGGTCGATGTCACGACCGACCGCGAGCAGGGGGGGCTGCAGGTCAATGTCGCCATCGACCGCGTGGCAGCTGCACGGCTCGGCGTGCGCGTGCAGGACATCGCGAACGCCCTCAATGATGCCTACGCTCAGCGTCAAGTCTCGACCATCTACACGCAGCGCAACCAATACCGCGTGATTCTGGAAATCGATCCGCAATATCAGCGCGATCCGACCGACCTCTCGCGCGTCTATGTCAGCGCGGCCGGGAACACCCAGGTCCCGCTCGCGGCGGTAACGAAGGTCACGCGCGGACTTTCGCCCCTCGTGGTCAATCACCAACGCCAGTTCCCCGCGGTCACCATCAGCTTCAGCCTGGGCGCCAATGTTCCGATCGCCGAGGCAACGCGACGCGTCGACCAGGCCGTAGCCGAGCTGCACCTCCCCGAAGGTCTGCATGCCGAATATGCCGGCGAGGCGCAGGCGTTTCAGCGCAGCATCGGGGCACAGCCGCTTTTGATCGTGGCCGCGTTGATTGCGGTCTATATCGTCCTCGGCGTGCTCTACGAAAGCCTCGCGCATCCGCTCACCATCATCTCCACGCTTCCCTCGGCGGGACTGGGAGCGCTGCTTGCACTGCAGATTTTCAACTCCGAGCTCTCGCTGATCGCATTCATCGGAATCATTCTGCTGATCGGAATCGTGAAGAAGAACGGAATCATGATGGTCGACTTCGCGCTTGAAGGCGAGCGCAAGCGGGCGCTGAGCCCGGAACGCGCGATCTACGAGGCCTGCCTGGAGCGCTTCCGTCCCATCATGATGACGACCTTGGCGGCGTTTCTGGGCGCGCTTCCGCTCGTGATAGCAAGCGGCCCGGGATCGGAGCTGCGCCGGCCGCTCGGCATCACCATTGCGGGCGGGCTTCTCGTCTCTCAAATGCTCACGCTCTACACGACTCCGGTCATCTATCTGTTGCTCGACAAGCTGCACCGGCGGCTGTGGGGCACGCGTGTTCACCGCGAGCGCGGTGAGCTCCTGCGGGCGGCGGCCCGGGCGCTGCGGCCGTGATCACCTATTTAAGGCCTTAGCTTGTAGGGTGCGCAAAAGCGCGCACTTACGCGCTGTGCGCACGCGTCGATAAGCCGCTCATCAATTTTGCTAACACCACACCGGCACGCAATGTGCTAATCTGCCTGTAGGATGCTTCCCGAATCCAGGGCAGACCAATGAAAGGCCGGTCATCAACTCGCAAGGGCCCAGCCAAATCGCGAAGCGGAAAGGCTGCGGGTTCAAAGCACGGCAATGGGGCTAAGACAGCCCGGAGCCGCAGCTCCCCTGCTGCCGGCATTCGAGAACAGCTCGAGCGCCGGACACGCGAGCTTGCCGAAGCGAAGAAGCAGATTTCTGAGGTGCTGGAGCAGCAAACCGCAACCTCCGAAGTGCTCCGCGTTATCTCCAGCTCACCCGGCGAGCTTGAGGCGGTCTTCCAGGCCATGCTCGAAAGCGCCACACGCATCTGCGAGGCGCAGTTCGGCGCAATGTTCTATTATCGGGACGGCGCTTTTCATCCGGCCGCGCAACTCAACGTCCCAAAGCCATTCCACGATTTGATTCAACAACGAGGCCCCTATTCTCCGTCTCCTGGAAGCACGTTCGAGCATCTCATCCGCACGAAGCAGGTGATTCATCTTCCTGATGCCGCAGCAGAAGGACGGTTTTTTTCGAATAATGCGGCCAAACTAGGCGGGGCGCGCACCTACATCGCCGTGCCGATGCTTAAAGGTAAGAATGAGCTCATCGGGGCGATGGCTATCTATCGTCAGGAGGTGCGACCGTTCACCACCAAACAAATCGAGCTGGTGCAGCACTTAGCCGATCAAGCGGTCATCGCTATTGAGAACGCACGGCTGCTCAATGAACTGCGACAGTCGCTGGAGCAGCAGACAGCAACGGCCGATGTGCTGCGCGTCATCAGCTCGTCTCCGGGCGCGCTTGCGCCGGTGTTCGAGGCGATGCTCGAAAAAGCGATGCATCTTTGCGAGGCGGCCTTTGGCGGGCTGTGGACGTTCGAAGAGGATCGCTACCACGCCGTGGCACTGCGGGGCGTCCCGCAAGCCTACGCAGCGTTCCTCGCGGAGAACACCATCGTCCCGGGTCCCGGCAGCGCGCCCTGCCGCTTTTTGCGCGGAGAACGGCTTGTGCATAACCTCGATCTCGCAGCGGAGGAGCTCTACCGAGCCGGTGATCCACAGCGCCGTGCGCTTGTCGATCTCGGCGGCGCGCGTACGGCGCTGCAAGTGCCGCTGCGCAAGGATGATGCCGTCCTTGGCGTGATCACGATCTACCGCCAGGAAGTTCGCCCGTTCTCCGACAAACAGATTGCACTGCTGCAAAACTTCGCCGGTCAGGCCGTCATCGCAATCGAGAACGCACGGCTGCTCAACGAGCTGCGCGAATCGCTGCAGCAGCAGACGGCCACTTCCGAGGTCCTGCAGGTGATATCGAGCTCGCCTGGCGAGTTGCAGCCAGTGTTCCGCGCGATGCTGGAAAACGCTACCCGCGTCTGCGACTCGAAGTTCGGCACCTTGTATCTGCGCGAGGGTGACGCATTTCGCGCCGTCTCGATGCACGGTGCACCGGCAGCTTATGCCGCGACTCGCATGGGCCAGCTGATCAAGCCCGGAGCGGCAACGGGACTCGGTCGCATGATGCAAACCAAACAGGTGGTGCACGTCGCCGACGTCACGGCCGAGCCGGCGTATCGCGAACGCGATCCCACGCGTGTGGCGGCGGCGGAATTGGGGGGCGTTCGAGCCCTTCTGGACGTGCCGATGGTCAAGGAGGGTGAGCTCATCGGCGCGATCGCAATCTATCGCGCCGAGGTGCGACCGTTCAGCGACAAGGAGATCGCGCTGGTCACCAATTTCGCCAACCAAGCCATCATTGCCATCGAGAATGTGCGGCTGCTCAACGAGCTGCGCGAATCGCTGCAGCAGCAGACGGCCACTTCCGAGGTCCTGCAGGTGATATCGAGCTCGC
>CATPCO010000691.1 GCA_955652925.1 uncultured Xanthobacteraceae bacterium
ATCCCCAGGCGCATCGAAAGGATCGACATGTTCGCACCAGCGATTTTGCCGCGACGCTTGCCACAGGGGTGTACGCCGCCACTACGTCGTCCCGGCTGAGCGTTCTCAAACCAGGCCCACTCACTGTTAGTCGCACTCGCGGCGGAGTGGTTCATTGACGGTAACGGGATACCGATAGGGGCGGAGAGGAAATCGAAGGCTTCGCAGTCGCCGTCGGCCAGCAACGGGGACCAACGCCCGGGGCGAGATCATCCCGGAATCGCGGGCGGCTTCCTACCGGAATCCGCAGGTGGTGGCCGGCTATCCCATTCGCCCCGACCGGCTCGAGCTCGATGGGTTCGTGTTGCGGATCGAGCTCGCCTCACGAAAGGAAATGAGACGTTGCCGACTTTCGTCCCATAGAACGAGGCGCACGCAGCGCAAGCTATGCAGCAGCGTGAGCCGGCTCACGTCGCGAAGCTCGGGATGCTCGCGCAACACCCGCGGCAGGCGGTAGTAGGGAATGCCACTCGCCAGATGGTGGACATGGTGCATGCCAATATTGGCCGTGAACCAGCGCAGGATCCCCGGTAAGTCGTAGTGCGAGCTTCCGTGCAGGGCCGCCTTTTGAAATGTCCACTCGCCGTCGTGTGCCCAGAATGTCGTCTCGAACTGGTGCTGCACGTAGAACAGCCATACTCCAACCGCGCCTGCGAGAAGCATAATGGGGAGGTGCACCAGCAGGAACGGTCCGATGCCGATGAGCCGAATCAGGCCGGCGGCGATCACCGCGATTGCGAAATTCGTCGCCATGGTGCTGAGCCACGGTTGCCAGCCAGCGCGTAACAGCCCGATCGGCAGTCGGTGCTTTAGAATAAACAGATACGCGGGCCCGATGCCGAACATGACGCTCGGGTGCCGGTAAACGCGGTAGCGCACGCGGCGCCAGAAGGAGAGCGCCATATATTCGCGCACGGTGAGGGTATCGACGTCGCCGAGCCCGCGCCGTTCGAGATGGCCGGAGGTGGCGTGATGCATGGCGTGGGTGCGGCGCCAGTAATCATAGGGTGTGAGCGTGAGCACGCCGATCACTCGTCCCACCCAGTCGTTTGCCGAGCGATTGTAAAAGAATGAACCGTGGCCGCAGTCGTGCTGGATCATGAACAGCCGAACGAGGAAACCCGCAGCCGGAATCGCGAGCAGCAAACAGAGCCAGCAATGGCCCAAATAAAGCGCTGTCCAAGCCAGCACCCACAACCCCGAAAGCGGCCCAAACGTGATTGCAATCTCGATGATACTGCGCGCGTGACTGGGCTTGCGATAGCGCCCAAGAATTTGCGCCCAGCTGCGGGCGGAGGGCACAGGAGGACAGGCAACGCCTGGTTGATGGGGCAGATGTGCTTCCATGGTGTCCACCAAAGTTTGCTGCCGCAATGTGCGCACCGTGTGATTGCGAGAGCTACCAGGCCGCACCGAGCTTTAAACCTCGCTGTGACACGACGCGCTCAGGCGGTTCAATCAAGCTTTTACAGACCTCAGCGTCACGAACTGGCGGCCGGGAAATCCGACCAGCGTTCGATTTCTCTGCTGCCGAGCCTTCTCTGCTGCCGAGCCGCTTCGCCTTTTGCGGAATGAACTGTTGCGTGTTTGCGGAGCGCTACCCGGCGCTCGGCGTGACGTTCAGGCTGAACAGCTTGTAGCACTGTACGATTCCGGACAACAAGGCTTTTTTAGCATTTCGACTCGCCACGACAAGCGCTGCTCCCGTTGTACAGTTCCGTACAATAGGCGCGGTTTTTTTGGAAAAACATAGCTTTTGAACGGGAACAGGCGTATAACAGGTGCGCCGCCCGCATCGGCCCCTTGGGCGCGGACGATTGAGAGACGCTGCTGTGCTCTTGCCCCAGTGAACGGGAGAGAGCCATGCTCGCAGTGTCCCCATCTTCCAACCGGCTGCTTGCGGCGCTTTCGCGCGCAGATTTAGGTTTGCTGCAGCCTCACCTGAAACACGGGCCGCTGAAGCTTCGTCAGGATCTGGAATGTCCCGACCGCCGCATCGACTACGTCTACTTTCCGGATGGCGGCTTCGCATCCGTCGTGGCGGTGCAAGCCAATGACACGCGGGTCGAAGTCGGACTGATCGGCTATGAAGGCATGACCGGCACGTCGATCCTGCTTGGCAGCGATCGAACACCGCACTCGACCTACATCCAGGCCGCCGGCCAGGGCCAGCGCATACGCACTCTAAAATTGCGTCAAGCGATGGAGGCCAGCAAGTCCCTGCGCATGTTGTTACTCAGGTATGTGCAGGTTTTCATGGTGCAGACAGCACATACTGCCATTTCCAATGCACGCGGCAGGCTCGATGCGCGCCTCGCCCGGTGGATTCTGATGGCTCATGACAGGGTTCGCGACGAGACCCTGCCGCTCACCCATGAATTTCTGTCTCTGATGCTGGGCGTGCGTCGAGCGGGCGTGACCGAGGCGCTGCACAGTTTGGAAAGCCAAAAGTTGATTTACACCGGCACAGGCAGGGTCACCTTGCGCAATCGAAAAGGTATTGAGCGGATCGCGGGAAATTCATACGGCACGCCTGAAGCGGAGCTTCGTCGGCTGATCGGATAACAAACCGGCGAGCGACATCTCAACGGCAGACTGTACGATGAAATGCGCCCAGCCGGCTACGTTGCGGACGTCCCTTGGATCGATTTCGCGTGAAAGTCGGCGATGTTGCCAGAGGCTGAGACAATAGAGGAAGCGCGTAAGCGGCTTTTTCAGCGGTTTTCAGAGCTGCACATCGTCGCTGTCACAGTCCCCTATCCGGCCCACAGGACCGTTGAGGAGGGCAAGCAGCTGCGCGGCGCCATGACTGGCACTTTTACCAAGAACCTCCTGCTAAGGGACAAGAAGAATAAGCCATTTCTATTTTCGATCCACGAGGATCGCGTGCTTGATTTGAAGACGCTGCATACTCGGATCGGCGCCAGCGGGCGGCTCGGTTTTGCCTCCTCGGCGCACATGATTGACCTTCTGGGCGTTTCTCCCGGGGCGCTTACTCCTCTCGCACTGATCAACGACCGGGCATGCGCCGTAACCGCGGTAATCGATGCATCACTCATGCGCAGCGCGCAGGTGAACTTCCATCCTCTGATAAATACCGAGAGCACTGGTCTTCGCCCGAACGATCTTCTCGCTTTCATTCGCTCGTGCGACCGGCAGCCCTTGCTGGTAGATTTCGACTGAAGCCCTTGGTGCGCGTCCTCGCGGTTTGAGTTGGTTCAAGGCGTCGCTTTCGTCATTGAAAAGTAACCCGACTGGGCGCACAGTGTGCTCAGCCGACGATGGTTGCAGCCCGTCGCAAGTACATACAGTTCAGCCATTGGCGAGCGAGGAGTGGATATGATGTGGCTTCGTCATAGCGCTACTTACTGGCGCAAGCGTGCCCAATACGCGCGGCACTGCGCCGAATACGCGCGCGAGTGCGCCGAAAGCGCGCGCAGCGACCGCTCCAAGCAGAAGTACCTCAAGATCGCGAAAAAGTATGACCAGCAGGCCGATCTGGCCGAGCGAGTTGAGAAGCGCGTCCGCAATCGAGCGGCCGCTGCATAACATCCACTGATCGTCGCGCCTTCGGCTACTCCGCCGCGACCTGCACCGGGCCGGAGTTGAGCTTGGGATTAAGGTGTCGATGTCTGTGGGTATCCATGCTGGCGCGGCGCTGTCATCGTGCGAGTTGGAGGCGGCGGGGAATGAGGCAGCTACTTGAAGAAATCGTTAGACCGCAACACTACCGGTC
>CATPCO010000692.1 GCA_955652925.1 uncultured Xanthobacteraceae bacterium
AACAGAGGTGCTATGCCCCCGGGTTACTCAAGCCGCGATGATCGCTGCGGCATCGTTCGGGTTGCGGCGTAGCGGCACGTTTGCGACGGCAACATCGGGAGCGGCCTATTGGGCCGCATCAGTGAGGCATGGCCCGCCTTGGCCCCTCCCGGTGAATGCTCCTAAGTCCATTTTCCAAAATTGCTGGCTCTTCGTGGGGCACGATGTCTAATCGCCAAGCGGTGACCGCTGCTGGGCAAGGCTGATGGCTGCACTCGAAGCCGACGAGCACGATAGCCCTTCGGCATGTAACCGCTTGAGTTGTTCGATACGCTCATCGTTCCACACGCGGCTGTGCAGACCGGTCATCGAGATTGCTCACTGTGCTTCTACATCATTCTGTAATGCACCTCAATTGCGAGGGCTGTAGCTCGGAGGACACAATTCACACAAAGGCGAGAGCAATTCACAGAAAGTCTTTCAAGCCGCTGCGATCAGTGATGCCTTCAGTGTGCCTCGTAGGCGAAACGGTGAAGCCAGTCGTGGATGCTTTGAAACCTCTGGACGGCTATTCGTCCCTCGGTCCGCCGCTTAGCGAGAAGCCGCCGGCGATGTGTAGCATCAAACCCGGACGATTACATTGCTACGCGACCCGAGCGGTGCCAGTCAGCGCCGCGACTTTTCTCAAATGCGCGACTGCAGCGTTTGCGCCCGTCGTGTTGGTGAGGAGATCGAGCGTCATATCCTCATCGTCGCCGACCGGCGTTAACGCGATATCTGTGTAGGTTCTTGCAGCGCGATCACGCGTGATGACGAACTTCAGAAAACGGAGGCGCGATATCATTCGAGTGATGACCATATGCTTGCGTAGCGTTTCCCAAACGAACCGTGGCCAAAAGATGAAGGCGCACTCGCGTGGCAGGCCCGGGCGGCGCTCCGAAGGGTACTCGAGCCGGAGTACGCCGCCCTGCAACGGATGCACCTGTTCGAGCCGGACCGTGGTCGCGAAATTAACAAGCATGTTGATAAGGCTATTGATTGGTACGCCAGTCGCCACAGCGCGGCGTAGCAGCGTCTCCATGTGCTTTGGCGTGTAATAGATGGACCAGGATTCGCGATAGATTGCCTCCCATTCTTCCCGGCTCATGCGCGGATGCGCGGTGCAGACGTGCTCGACGTCGTATTTATTGAGGTCCGGGTCCATCGCAACGCCTTTCTTCCAGAGAACCTGATGGTCCTCCGAGCCCGGCAGCGGCGTCAGGCAGAAGAACTCGATGATATCGAGTGGCAACTCCTTTTGAATAATCGCGATGTCACGCCGAATGGTGGCCGGCGTGTCCGAAGGGAAACCCAGAATGTAGCCCGCGAGGGTGATGATGCCCTGCGCCTTCCAGGCCAACAGCATCTTTCTGTATTCGGTGATCTTGTTCTGCCGTTTCTTGGCCCCGGCGAGGTTGTCCGGATTGATATTCTCAAGACCGATGAACACGCGCGTGACGCCTGCGCGTTTCGCTTTCTCGATGAAATTCGGGATCTTGTGGCACAAGGTGTCGACCTGAATCATGAGGCCGAGCGGGATTGCGTCTCTCTCGCGCAGCAGGATGAGGCGGTCGAAAATCGACTCCCATTCTCTGTTCCGCGCGAAGTTGTCATCGGTGATGAAGAATTTATGGATGCCCTGCGCCCGATTGAGCCGTATGAGATGCTCGACGTCGTCGGCCGAGCGGAAACGTGACTGGCGCCCCTGTACGTTGATGATTGTGCAGAACGAGCACTGATAGGGGCAGCCCCGGCCTGCATCGAAGCTCGCGCTGAACCCCAGCGTTCGCGCCACATATTGCTTTGGCAGGAACGGAACGGGCGTGCCCTCCAGCCCGGGCAGGTCTTTGATAAAATCATATTGCGCAGCCAGACGGCCGTCCGCGGCATCGCGCAACAGCAAGTCGAGCCGGTTCTCGGCCTCCCCAGCGAATATCGAGATGCCCAGCTCCCGGCAGGCGTCGAGTCCGACGGCGTGACCGTCCAGCATGGAGAGGCAGCCGGATACGTGAAATCCGCCGATTGCGACAGATATACCAGCGGTCCGGAATGGGCGAGCGATATCGAGAGCGCGGGGATACTGGTTCGTTTGCACTCCGACCAGCGCCACAAGTCCGAAATTGCGGTGACGCCGGAGACGGGCGACGAGTGAGGCGATGTCCACCCGCGTGTTCGTCTCGTCAATGGCCTCGATATCGATGGCGACGTCCGATCCGAGGACTTGCCGCTTCGCGCAATCGGCCGCAATTGCATACACCGCGGCGAGCGAATTCGAGGGGATCAATGCACGCCACCAGCGGATCACATACCCGTCGTCGTCGTAGTGCGATGGCTTGATTAGAACCAGTTGAAACCGTCGGCCCGCCGGCACATGGACCCCCGATGCGAGACACTGATCACCCTAATGTTGGTCATTCTATCATGCCCGCCTGCGAAAAGATGCAGGGTTAGCCTGCGGCCCTGCCTTAGTTCACCCGCTGACGAGTACCGCTATTGTTGCTCCCCGCGCTGCCGACGAGGTGGATCGAATGAGTGCGCCAGCCGAAAGCTGGTGCGATCCAGCCGGTGCAAGTCCGGCCCAAGTAAGGAGTAGCGTCCGCTTGGTAGCGAGTGTTGCGTGGTCACTGGCGACAGTGGTTGCGAAGCGTACACAGCGATTGCATGGGGTGTGGGAT